>CAZDEM010000080.1:0-5951 GCA_964504315.1 uncultured Sulfurimonas sp. | reverse complement strand
TCCTCTTCAATTCGCTTAATTGCCACAGACATTTTTTCTTGACTTACACTAAACTGTGAAGTAGCATAAATCGTTACACTTTTATGCTCTTCAAGCTTTTTGTTGTCAATCACATCAAAAGTATATATAGCTTCTATCTCATCACCGAAAAATTCAACACGAATGGCTTCTTGTTCAAAATAAGGCGGATAAATATCTATACTTTCTCCATTAACACGTATATGTCCGCTGTCAAAATAGGTGTCATTTCTCGAATATCCCATTTCAACCAAACGAAGCAAAAGTTTTTTTTGTGCTATTTCATCACCAATTTCAAGAACTTGTACCATATTTTGGTACTCCTCAGGATCTCCGAGTCCATAGTTCGCAGACACCGAAGCTATGACGATTACATCATCATAAGAGAGCAGATTTGCAGTCGCACTCAGGCGTAAGCGTTCCAGTTCATCGTTAATAGCAGAATCTTTTTCTATAAATAAATCCTGACGAGGAATGTAAGCTTCAGGCTGATAATAATCATAATACGATACAAAATACTCAACATGATTGTTAGGAAAGAATTGACGAAACTCTGAGTAGAGCTGTGCTGCCAAGGTTTTATTATGCGTCATAATAATAGTCGGCATTTTTACATTCTCTATGACACGTGCCATAGTATGCGTTTTACCACTACCCGTTACACCTTCTAAGGTCTGGTAGCGATTTCCATCAAGGATACTTTTACTGAGTTTTTCTATTGCTTTAGGCTGGTCACCCGCTGGCTGGTAAGGAGATTCTACTTTAAATTCTGGTTTCTTTTTCATTGGTGGAATTATATCATTTTGTTGATTTATCCTAAGATTAAAAGTATACGCTTGCCACTTATTAAGCTTAACTGTTAAAAAGATATTATTTTAAAAAATTATGATATAATTAAAAAAAGGGGATTACATGACAAAGAAAACACTACTCAAAGGATTCATAGCACTGTTATTATCAGTTACATCAGTGGCAGCATATGACTTAAAATCAAATATGATACAGCTTTATTCAGAACTTAGTGACGTTCAAAAAGCCTTTATAATTAGTGATCAAGAAGGTGTAAGAAAATCAATTACTAAATTTGCAAAACATGCGCAGGATTTGCTGGGAAATAAAAAGAAGTTTCAAGCTATGCTCCCTAAAAACAAGCAGTACAAAGTGAACGAAACTGTTATGGCAGCACAAATTATAGACCATAATGTTAAAATAATATTAGATGCTATAAATAACAAATACAATCAATCAGGCAGAATCCGCAGAGAAAATTCACAAGTAGCTTATACTTATATAGAAGGTGCGTGTTTTCGTTGCCATAATCTAGTCCGCGACGAATATTAAAATAGTTTTGCACAGGTATACGCACTCGAAAAGGCCCATTGAAAATTGTAGCCTCCGAGTTCTCCTGTGACATCCACTACTTCACCTATAAAGTATAAATCTTTAACTTTTTTAGACTCTAAACTGTTGACATTAAGTTCTTCTGCCAAAACACCACCACGGCTTACTTCGGCTTTGCTAAAACCAAAATTTCCCGCAGGTGCAAAAGTATAATTGTGCAATATTTTTAACAGTTCTTTCTCATTTTTGCTCAGTTTCGAGCACTCTTTATCATTCACACTGATAGCAGACAAAAGAGCTTTTGAGAGTCGCTTTGGCAAAGGAATAACAGAACTGACCATCTTTTTACTCTTTTGGATCAAATCCAAAATATTTTTGTTTGGCAAAAAGTCTATGCTGAGTTCTCCTTTTTTCCAATAAAGCGAAGCTGAAAGAATTGCAGGACCGCTGATGCCTTTGTGTGCAAAAAGCATTTCCTCTTGAATCGTCTTACCTGCAACCTTTACATGTACATAACAGCTCAGTCCACTAAGTTCTTTCATCCAAAACTGCTCTTTTTGCAAAGTCAATCCTACAAGGGCAGGCGTGAATTCTTTCACACCGATGCCGAAACTTTTTGCAATCTGCAGACCGATATCACTCGCACCGAGTGTTTGAAAACTTTTTCCGCCTGTGGCCACGACAACTTTTTTTGCTTTATATACATCTTTATCTGTTTTAACACTAAAGAGCTCATCTTCTTTAGTTACATGTAACACGGTATTGTTAAGAATAATTTCACTGTTTTTTACATTCTTTTTCAATACATTGATAATATCATCCGAAGAGTTTTTACAAAAGTAATAACGCCCTTTTCGCACTTCAAGTTCCACTCTGTTTCTATCTAAAAAGTCCAGTAAATCATCTTTTGAAAACTTTTTAAATGCTGAACCTATCAGCCCTTTATCACCGTCAAAATTATCTATCTGTACACTGACATTGGTTATATTACATTTACCTCCACCGGATATTTTGAGTTTTTTGGCGGGTTTTTCATTGCTGTCAATTAGAGCAACACGCATTTTTTTAGACAAATTGGCTGCACACATCAATCCACTTGCACCGGCTCCAAGAATTATCACATCATAGTTTTTCATAGAGTAATTATACGCTATAATTACACAAATATATGCTAATTTCAAATTAATTTTGATCTTATCTTCGGATGCAAGGTTTTAAAGACACACAGCCCAGGTTAAAACCTGGGTTCCGAAATAATTTACAAGCGTACATGTAAAGTATTTTTATCCTTCGGAAGCGATGCTTTAGCTTCGCCATTTTAGGCTTTAAAGCAATTTAACATTTAAAACCTTGCTTCTTAAAGAAATTAATTTTAAATTACAATGAGATAAATACAATAAAAAGAAGAGATATGAGCAACAAACTCCACATAGTTTCACTGGGATGCACCAAAAACCTTGTTGATACAGAAGTGATGATGGGAAAACTACAAAATTTCGAACTGACAGACAACAATGAAGATGCCGATGTCATCATAGTAAATACCTGCGGTTTTATTGACGCAGCAAAAGAGGAATCACTAAACACCGTTCTTTCTCTGCATGAAGCAAGAAAAGAGGATTCTGTTCTTGTTATGGCGGGATGTTTAAGCGAGCGTTATCAGGATGAGCTGATGGAACAGATTCCTGAGGTGGACATCTTTACAGGTGTCGGCGATTATGACAAAATTGATGAACTTTTAGTCGAGAAAAAAAGCCGTTTTTCTGATGAAGTTTTTTTAATAGATGGTGCTGAGCGCGTTGTAACAGGTTCTTCTTACCATGCCTACATTAAACTCTCAGAAGGGTGTAATCAAACTTGTAGTTTCTGTGCTATTCCTTCTTTTAAAGGCAAGCTGCATTCACGTGATTTGGACTCTATAGCCAAAGAGGTCCAAGGGCTTGTTGCAAAAGGATACTGGGATTTCTCTTTTGTGTCACAAGATTCAAGTTCCTACCTGCGTGACCAAAATGTAAAAGACGGGCTTTCACTGCTGATGCAGAGAATCGAGCTTATAGAGGGTGTCAAATCTGCAAGAATTTTATACCTTTACCCATCAACTACAAGCATGAAACTTTTACAAAACATTGGCAAAAGCAAGATTTTTCACAACTACTTTGATATGCCTATTCAGCACATAAATGATGATATGCTGCGTATTATGAAACGTGGTTTTGGCAAAGAAAAAACTTTAGAACTTTTAAACTATATGAGAAGCCTGCCAAACTCTTTTGTGCGAACAAGCTTTATTGTCGGTCATCCGCATGAGACAGAGGAAATGTTTGAAGAAATGTGCGAATTTGCCGCAAATTTCGGCTTTGACCGCATCAATGTTTTTTCCTATTCTGATGAAGAGACAACATCAGCTTACGATATGAAAGATAAAATCTCCGATGAAGTCAAAGCCGAACGTGCACAGATACTCGGTGACATTGCAGCGCAGTGCACAAAAGTTTCACTCCAAAAAGAAATAGGAAAAACCCGACAGATCGTTATAGACGGTGAGAGTGATGAACATGAATACCTTTTAAGTGCAAGAGAACTCATCTGGGCACCGGAAATTGACGGTGAAGTTTATATCAATGACAGAACTGTTGATGAAGATTTGGAATTTGGAAAAATTTACCCGGCAAAAATTACAGAACTTGTTGGTAATGTTCTCACGGCAACCGTAGACAATGCTACACAACAAGACTAAAGAAGATCTGCGTAAAAGTAAAAACCTTCTGGCGTTTTCTGCCGGAGGCGACTCCACTGCCCTGCTTTTTATGCTCTTAGAAAATAACATTCCCTTTGATATCGCCATTGTTGATTACGGTCTTAGAGAACAAAGTAAAGAAGAAGTTGCCTATGCAAAAGCACTTGCAAAACAATATAACTTTACATGTAACGTACATCAGGCAAAAGAGATTGAAAGTAATTTTGAAGCCAATGCCAGAAAAACACGCTATGACTTTTTTGAAACACTCATACAAGAACATCATTACGACACCCTTTTAACTGCCCACCATTTGGGAGACAGGTTTGAGTGGATGCTTATGCAGTTTTGTAAAGGTGCAGGCTGTGCAGAGCTTGCAGGTATGCAGGAAAAGACGCTGCGCAATGATTATATACTTTACAGACCGCTTTTACATGTAGACAAACAAGAGCTGCTGGAATACTTACATGGTAACAATATAAAATACTTTGAGGATAAAAGCAATAGTGATGAAAAGTATACACGCAATACTTTTAGACACAACTATACAAAGCCTCTCTTAGAGAAATATCTGCAGGGCATTAAAAAAAGTTTTGAGTATATAGATACAGATGTGCAAGATTTAATACAAGACTCCCCCTTAAAAAAGATAAATGAGCTAGTCTGCTTTAAAAAAACAACTACATCAAGAAATGATATATATCTGATTGATAAATATTTAAAATCGCTCAATCATCTCATGAGTGGTGATGAAAAAAAACAGCTCCAAGAAAAACAGACAGTAGTAATAGGCAGAAAATACATTGTAACAACTCTGCGGGATTATATTTGTATAGCACCCTACATCAAAGCTGAAAATATGCCAAAAAGTTTCAAAGAGAAGATGCGTCTCTTACATGTAGAGCCGAAATTAAGAGGTTATTTGGCTACGGACTCTGAAGCAGTTGAGTTTTTATCTTTGTTATTGGTATAAACTTTCATAGTAAAAGATGATTTTATCATCTCTCCGTCACGTTTAAAATCAATAGGAAAATTCACACCGATTATCCAGTCGCTTTTGTTGAGTGCATCTAAAAAATCATAAAAATTTGTAGGCGAACTAATTTGTGATGTTGTATTGACTTCGTATGTCGCAAAACCTTCTTCATCTTTGGAACGTGCAATCTTGGAAACACGTAATGACGAGAAAAAAGCTTTATGCTGTTTTTCAAACCTGTCTGGATTAAAAGCCGTGTCAAAAGCAGTTATAATATGTCTATTTTTACTTTGTAAATCTTTAAGTGTTGTAAGGGTATCATCATAAAAATTCTGATACTTACGCAACTCCGAATTTTCTTTACGCAGCTCTTGTCTGGATTCACGATATTGTTTTCCCTTAGGAATTAAAATGCCGAAAGAGAAGATAATCACAAATAAAAAAAGAAAAATAGATATGAGTAAAATATATAAATAATGACGAGAAATTTTAATTTTCACTGTCTAACTCCTCTGTCTGCGATTCATCCATATAGTTTGTAGATACAAACATAAGCCAACCGTTTTTCGCAGGGTAAAAACTACTGTATGTTTTATGAAAAATTGAGCGTAGAGGTGCTTGGAGCATAAAATTATAAACATCTTTATTTGGTGTAATGCCATAAAGAATCAAACCATTTCTCAAAAGTCTTGCTTGAGATAAAGTGATACGCTGTGGCACTAAATCAAAGAGATTTGCAATAGAGTCTTTTAAAACCATATTTTGTGTAAATACTTTTTCTGCCAAGGCTTTTTGCTTTTGAATAAAACTTATTTGCTTTTGCATATGTTCTATATTGGCTTTTAATTCCTTTTTACTCTCTATTATTGCCCGCTTGTC
>CAZDEM010000079.1:0-8069 GCA_964504315.1 uncultured Sulfurimonas sp. | reverse complement strand
TGCCTGCTGCAAAAGTTTTTCCAAGCTTACATGGGGGATACTTTTGAGCTCAAAAAGCATAGAGCGTGAACGAATAGCAGATGTGAGAGAATAAAACGGGTTTTCAGTTGAAGCGCCAATAATGAGCACGGAGCTATTTTCCATCACAGGTAGCAGCACTTCTTGTTGATTTTTTGAAAGCCTATGCACTTCATCTATAAATATCAGAGGTTTTTGCAGAGCATTTCTGTACTGTTCAAATATTTTACGCAGCTGCTCGACTTTAAGTGAGGTGGCGTTAAATTCATAAAACGGCAGCTTCATAATTTTTGCTATGACTCTGGCAAGTGAGGTTTTTCCAACACCTGCAGGTCCATAAAAAAAACTGTGTCCTAGGGCTTCTTTTTCACATAAAATACGTAAAGGAGCATCCGGTGCTATTAAATGTTCCTGCCCTACTATTTCATCAAAATTTGAAGGCCGAAGCAGATGTGTAAAATCCATCTACTGTTCTTTTTCTTCTTTTCTTTTGTTGTCTCTGGCTCTTTTTTTCTCTTCTTTTAAAAATTTGTACAGTGCCGAGTACTCACTGCGTGTTAAATATCTTGTCTTGCCTGTCGGGAGATTGTTTAACTCTATTTCTGCAAAACTGACACGTTTTAAATCTGCCACTTCTGCTCCAAAGTGGGCAAAAAAGCGACGGAGTTCACGGTTTTTTCCCTCTTTGAGAGCCACTTTGAGTATAGAATAGTTAGGCTGGTTCTTTTGAATTTTATACCCGATAAAAGGCTTAATATCCATAGAAGTAATTTTAGAGTGCGAATGCGCTCCTGCACTTGCATCATCCAGATAAATTCCGTTGAGCATCGCATCTTCCATATCCGGTGTCACTTCACCTTTGATTTTAAGCTTATAAATTCTCTCCAAATCCGACTCCATAAGCGAAGTAGCTACATGTGAAGCATCTGTTAAAAGCAACAAGCCTTCACTTGCAAAGTCAAGACGCCCGACAGAAATAAAGTGCTTAAACTCTTTACTCAAAGAATCATATATGGTTTTTCTGCCTTTTGGGTCATTTTTCGTTACAAGTTCGCCTTTTGGTTTGTTATATACGATTACCGTGTATTTTTCCTGCGGAGAAACCTGTTTACCGCTGATGTAAACTATGTCTACACCCTCTTGCACCTGTGTTGCAGGGTTTGTTTCGATTTCACCGTTTACACGGACATAACCGTCTTGAACAGCCTTGTCAGCCTCTCGTCTTGAGTAGGTTGAATAGTGTGCTATATATTTGTTTAGTCTCATCATAATTTTATGAAATTCCTTTTTCTATGAGCGTGTGAATATGCAGTACGCCTTTTATTTTTTTTGCTTTATCTGTAATAACTAAAAGCTGAATTTTTTTCTCTTCAATAAGCACAAGCGCGTCGCTTGCAAGCATCTCTTCATCATCAATGCTCATAGGGTTTTGTGTAGCATATTTCATCACATCATCCTCAAGCGAAAAATCTTCGCTCATCAATGCACGGCGAACGTCTCCGTCACTCATTAGTCCGACGAGTCTACCCTCATCGTCTGCTATAAGTGCCGTACCGACTCTACCTTCGCTGATTTTCAAAATGGCATCTTTGACTTTTGCATCTTCTTTTATAATAGGCAACTCATCTGTTTTCATAAGGTTTTTGACCTTCACAAAAAGCTTTTTACCTAAAGCACCTCCGGGGTGAAAAGAGGCAAAATCACTCTTTTTAAAATCTCTGGCTTTCATCAAACACACAGCCAGTGCATCACCCAGAGCAAGCGTCAAAGTAGTCGAACTTGTCGGTGCAATATTTAAAGGACAAGCCTCTTTCTCGACCACAACATCAATAACCACATCACTGTATTGTCCAAGCGTTGAGTTTCTGTTTCGTGTCATGCCTA
Source organism: uncultured Sulfurimonas sp. (assembly GCA_964504315.1). GTDB lineage: Bacteria > Campylobacterota > Campylobacteria > Campylobacterales > Sulfurimonadaceae > Sulfurimonas. Next base: position 6,167 of record CAZDEM010000079.1, on the reverse strand, counting down.
TAAGCGGTGTGCCGAAACGTTTGATATGCGGTAAAATAGAACTGAGTTCTTCACTCTCGCCGGAGTAACTAATGGCTATAACGACATCATCTTTGCCTATCATACCAAGGTCGCCGTGCAAAGCTTCTGTTGGATGCAAAAAAAAGCTCGGTGTCCCCGTCGAGGCAAACGTTGCAGCCATTTTGGCACCAATGAGTCCGCTTTTACCGACACCACTGATAACCAGTTTACCTTTACATGTAAGGATAATCTCTACTGCTTTATCAAACTCGTCACCAATATTTTTTGCAGCATTTATCAAGGTCTCTGCTTCAATATTTAATGTCTCTTGTGCAATTGTTTTATAATTCATAGCCTAATTATACCTTTTTTTTATCATCAAGAAGATATAATGCTAGAAATATGACTTTTCAAGGAAAAACTATGAGAAATGTAATAGGTAAATATTTAGATACTATTGATGCTTTAAAATTAGAAGACAGAATGCTCACTCATAACACATTGATTTTAGGTGAAGAGGGCTCAGGAAAGACAAACTTAGCCTGTAGAATAAGAAACTTTGTGATTGACAGTAATGTACCTACACTCTATATGGATTTTGCAAATTCACATGAAGACGAAGTGGAACTCCGCTACAAAGATGAACACTTCAACTATATCCGCTTTGCTGAAAGTGAAGCTTTTGATGAAAGCTTTGCCAAGCTCGTTGCCCAAAAAAAACATATTTATATGGCAGTTGACCCTAAGTTTTTTTCAAATAAAAGAGAAAAAAAGAGTAAACTCTCAAAAGTCATTTCACAGCAGGCTCTTTTAGATGATTATTACTATTTTTTCCATGATATAGAAAATTTAAACGGTTTTTACACAAAATTTGAAGATTTTTTACTCTACATGTTAAGTTTTGCAAATCTTCAAAAACACGGGTTTACCTTTTTGGCACAACCGCATCAAACGTTTGAAAACCCGCATCTTAAACTGCTTTTTTCTTTCCTTTACGTGGGTAAATGTTCCAATGCAAACTATTTTAACACTGCAATTTTAAAAACACTCAAAAAAAATAAATTTTATTACCAGTGCAGAACAGCTTACCCTACACTTTTGTTTAATGACATTAAAAGTAGTATGGTTAAGATTGACGAGTATGTGCCGGAACTCTAAGTATGCAAAAGTTATTTGAAGAAGTTGCCTCACTTGATGCAAGATGCTATAAAGAGTTTTTTTTAAGTGAAGATATTTTAATGGAACATGCCGCGCAGGGCATGGCATCGTATATAAAAAACAACTTCTCAAATAATAAAAAAATAATCATTGCAGTAGGAAGCGGTAATAATGGAGCTGACGGTATTGCCCTTGCCCGCTTGTTACATGGTGACTATAATGTTTCACTTTTTTTTGTAAAAGAACCAAAATCACACATGGCTCTATTACAAGAAAAAAGAGCACGTGCTTTAAATATTGCTGTAATAAATAAACTGCAAGAGTGCGACATCATCGTTGATGCCATCGTCGGTACAGGATTTGACGGTGACTTTACTGATGCAATAACAACCATTTTACAAAAAATCAATAAAACAGAAGCTTTTAAAATTGCCTGCGATGTTCCAAGCGGAGTGAAAAAAAGCGGTGAATGCGCAAAAGCAACTTTCACAGCAGATACTACCCTGACTATGGGTGCTTTAAAAAAATCTCTATTTTTAGATGAAGCTAAAGATTACATAGGAAAAATCGAGGTTTTAGATTTAGGAATTTCGAGAAAATTGTATGAAACTCAGACGAATTGGCATTTTTTAGATTTAGATGACTTGCAACTTCCACTAAGAGCACAACAAAATTCACATAAAGGCAGTTTTGGACATCTGGCTGTACTTTGCGGCGAAAAACCCGGAGCATGCATAATGAGTGCACTTGCGGGACTGAGATTTGGCGCAGGACTCGTTACTTTGGTCGGGTATGAAAACCACCAAATGCTCAATATTCCCCACTCTTTAATGTATGCACATGCTCTGCCAAGTAATACAACGGCGATTGCCTGCGGAATGGGTTTAGGAGTAGAGTTCAGTGATAATGAGCTTAGGAACTTTTTAGACAATGATTTAGCATTGATTATAGATGCGGATCTTTTTTCTATGGAAGTTATTTTAGAACTATTAGAGCGTAAAAATATTGTACTCACACCGCATCCAAAAGAATTCGTTTCGTTGTTAAAAATCACAGAACTTGCCGACATCAGCGTAGAAGAGTTACAAAAAAAACGTTTTTTCTATGCCGAACTTTTTTGCAAAGCCTACCCAAATACAACGCTTCTTTTAAAAGGTGCAAATGTCATTATAGGCTCAGATAATGATTTTTTCATCAATCCTCACGGGAGCAGTAAACTTGCCAAGGGCGGCAGCGGTGATGTGTTAAGCGGACTTATCGGCAGTCTGCTCGCGCAAGGGAAAAGCCCTTTAGATGCAGCGATTCATGCCTCCCTTGCTCACACAAAACTGGCACAAAACTACAACGGTGCTGATTTTTCTCTTACACCGGAAGATTTAATACAGGGAATTGGGAATTTATAAGATTCCTTATGCTATAAATCTAACAATTACTTAAGGACTAAACAAAAATGGATAACAAATTAAAAATCGGAAAATATGAACTAGGTTCAAGACTTATTGTCGGAAGCGGTAAATATGACTCTTTTGAAACAACAAAAGAAGCAACACTTGCAAGCGGGAGCGAGCTTATAACCGTTGCAGTAAGACGTTTGAATATTACAGACCCGAGCAAAGAGAATCTGCGTGATACTTTTGCAGGAACAAATGTAAAATTTTTGCCAAATTCTGCAGGATGTGTTACCGCGGAAGAGGCTATAACAACATTTCGTCTAACACGCGAAGCAACAGGCATTGACTTAATCAAGCTCGAAGTAATCGGCGATACACAAAAAACACTTTACCCTGATGTGCTTGAGACTATAAAAGCGTGTGAAGTCCTTGCCAAAGAAGGCTTTACAATTATGGCATATACCTCAGATGACCCGATTATGGCAAAACGTCTTGAAGATGCCGGAGCAGATGCTGTTATGCCTCTTGCCGCTCCTATCGGTAGCGGTTTGGGTATTCAAAACCCGTATAATGTTGTCTTTATTCGTGATGCTATCAATGTTCCTGTAATTGTTGATGCAGGAATAGGCTGTGCAAGCGATGCGGCATATGCAATGGAACTTGGTGCGGACGGCATTTTAACAAACACAGCAATTGCACAGGCCAAAAATCCTATGATTATGGCTGAAGCTATGAAACATGCCGTGCAAGCAGGTCGTATGAGCTATCTTGCCGGAAGAATTCCAAAACGCCCTTATGCGACTGCATCAAGTCCAGTAGACGGAATGATACAGTTTTAATCCTGCAAAAAGGGAAGTTTCAGAACTTCTCTTTTTAACGATGAAGCGGATGTTTATAGTTTGATGGATTTACCGCCTTATAAATTAATCCGCCTACTGCCAAAACCAAAATAACTGCGATAATAATATTTTTTATCATCAAAAATTCCTTATTTTATATTAAATTTTTCAGAAAGATGTGTCATTAAAAGAAGCTTACCCATTCCCTCAAAGAACTTTTCAATTCCCATTTCTTTTGCAACTACCGCTTTTTTCAAAGCACTCAAAAATACAAGTCGTGACTCTTCTGAAGCCTGCATGTACGTTTCTATAATATATATAAAACTCAGGGTATGCACTTTTTCGTTCACATCAAAGTCTATAGTAGAGATTGGATTAATTCCCTCATTCTCTAAAATTTTTATACACTCTTGCTGAACTGCATTCATTATAAAACTCCCATAAGTGAAAGCATCACAACAAACATCGCTACAGGCGTGATATAACGAAGGGAGAAATACCAAGGTTCAAAAGCCCATTTAAGCTGTGGTTTCATTGTTGCTTCAACTTCTGAGCGAGGAATTACAAAACCTACAAAAACAGCCATTAAAAGCCCGCCAAGAGGCAGCATAATCGCAGCTGTGACATAATCTACCCAGTCAAAAAAGTTTTTGCTTCCCCATGTAAGGTACTCTTTGGCACCGTCTATATTTGAAAGAATGGCAAAAATACCAAAAAACCAAAAAAAAGTTCCCATAGAAACAGTGGCTTTTAAACGGCTCCAACCGAATCTATCTATAAAATACTGCACCATTGGTTCAACAAGTGACACAGAAGATGTCAGTCCTGCAAAAGCAAGTGCTATGAAAAACAAAACTGCAAAAATATTACCGACAATGCCCATCTCATAAAATGCGGCAGGAAGAGAAATAAATACAAGCCCTGGACCTTTTGCCGGGCCTGAGCCATATTGATACAAGAAGGTAAAAAGCATCAATCCTGCAACAATAGCAATAGTTGTATCCAAAAACACAACCCAAAAAGCACTTTTCACGATATTTGCCTTTTTTTCAAGTGATGCCGCATAAGTCATGATAGCACCCATACCAAGGCTGAGCGTAAAAAATGCATGCCCCACTGCTGTTACAAAGGCATCTCCATTTATTTTAGACCAATCTGGAGAGAACATAAAAGTTACAGCTTTTGAAAAACCGTCCAAAGTCACAGCGTACGCAAACATTGCAGCCAAAATTATCATCAATGCCGGCATTAAAAACATATTTAATTTTTCAATACCACCCTTTAAACCTCTATGCAGCACATATGTAATAATGATAAATGAAGCAGTATGGTAAAAAAGCTGTATCCAAAAATTTGAATGCAGCATAATCGTAAAAGTGGTTTCTGCTTCAGCAACTGTCGATGGAAGATAAGTAAGTGATGTCACTATATAATTAAATATCCATCCGATAACTACAGAATAAAATATCATTATAAAAAGACCGGCCAATCCTTGAAAACCGGCAAGTTTCCACAGATTTTTATATTTTGGCGCTAATTCTTCAAAAGAAGTAACCGTATCCCGACGTCCAAGATAGCCTATAAGCATTTCAGCTATCATTATAGAAAAGCCGATGAGCAACACGGTAATGAGATACACAAGCACAAATGCACCGCCCCCATACTCACCTGTAATATAAGGGAATTTCCATATATTTCCAAGTCCTACAGCACTACCTGCTGCCGCCATTATAAAACCAATCCGACTAAATCTAGCTATTTTCATACGTAACTTTCTGTGTTTAATTATGCTAATTATACTTAAAAAATTGGAATTTATAAAAGAATTTGGAAATACTATTGACATTTTGAATCAAATTAACTATAATTTCGCCTCATTAATCAGCATTAAGTGCTTGTTTAATGTGTAGGTCGGGGTGTAGCTCAGTATGGTTAGAGTACCTGGTTTGGGACCAGGGGGCCGAAGGTTCGAGTCCTTTCACCCCGACCACTTTTAAAATTTTAATTTTATATTTTTACTAAAACATGGTGGGATTAGCTCAGCTGGTTAGAGCACTGGTTTGTGGTGCCGGGGGTCGCGGGTTCGAATCCCGTATCCCACCCCATTTAAAATATATAAAACAACCAATAATATAACAAATATAGTAGCGTCCGTGGCTCAACTGGATAGAGTTTCGGATTTCGGCTCCGAGGGTTATAGGTTCGAATCCTATCGGGCGTACCATATTTTTCTGACGCGCTCTTAGCTCAGCTGGATAGAGCAATGCCCTTCTAAGGCATAGGCCAAAGGTTCGAATCCTTTAGGGCGTACCACTACATTTCTTATGTTATTTTGTCAGAAGTGACGTTAAAAACTTATCCACGCGGATGTGGTGAAATTGGTAGACACGCCAGACTTAGGATCTGGTGCCGCAAGGTGTGAAGGTTCAAGTCCTTTCATCCGCACCATATATTAATTATGAGTATCATAGACTTTCTTAACAACTTATTTCCTTCTTAAATATTTACCCTGTTACATGTAAAGATATTAGAGAAAACTTACACATTAATCGATTTTTTTCTCTTCTTCTCAACCTAACGTCTTTAACTCAGGAGACTTAAAAAATTCATCTACATAACCTGCACATAAATAAGCAATAAACTTGGTTTCTTTAGATACATTAATTGACAAACTATCTCTATAATGGCGTAAAAAATAAAATCTCTTTTCAAAAATGCATAAGTAAGCATATTTTAATTACATCATTAAGTCTTTAAAACGAGTAATTCATAGCTAAAC
>CAZDEM010000078.1:0-8071 GCA_964504315.1 uncultured Sulfurimonas sp. | reverse complement strand
ATGCTTCCGCCACCTGTTTTTTCCATTCTTTTTGCAGCTTCTTGAGCACCGACTACAAAGGCATCGACAGTAGCAGTGTAAATATTGTTAAGTCCTTTTGGCTTGAGCCTCATAAATGGACCAAAACCACCGACAACTGCACGACCTGAGATGATTGCATTTGATATAAAGTAATCAAGTCTGTCAAAGTCGGCATCGAACTCTTTATAAACATCTTTGTATGTATTAGGCTCTAAAATATCTAATTTATAAGCGCGGCACTTGACACCGTAATTTGATTCAACATCAGCAATGATTTCTTCTGCCGTATCTGCGCTTGAAGCGTATGTAAAAGCTACATTACAGCCTTCTTTTGCAAAAGTATAGACTATTGCTTTTCCGATTCCGCGTGTTCCACCGCTTACAAAGAGAGTTTTATCTTTCATATTTTAGAGTCCTTTTATGTCGTAATTTTTCATTACTTTTTCAATTTTTTTCATATTTTCTTTACTTGGAGCAACAAGAGGAAGCCTGTACTCGAGTGTTTCAGTAAGTCCTGCTATATACATTGCGGCTTTTACAGGAATAGGATTTGCCTCGCAAAACATTACTTTATTTAAAGGGTAGAGTTTGTCGTTAATAGCTTTTGCTCCCATAAAATCACCGCTGAGTGCTTTACGCACAAGCTCCGATTTTAAATCAGGCATAAGGTTTGAGGTTACAGAAGTTATGCCGGCACCGCCGTTTGCCAAAATAGGATAATCAATAGCGTCATCACCTGAAAATACTTTAAGCTCAGGTCTGCGTGAAAGCAGCTCAACTGTACGTTCTAAGCTCCCAGTTGCCTCTTTGACACCGTAAATATTTTTTACATCATCAAAAAGTCTGATTGTGGTATCTGCTGAAATGTCAACACCTGTACGTCCTGGAACATTATAAAGCATAAAAGGAAGTTCACTTACAGCCTCTGCTATAGCTTTGTAATGCTGGTATAAGCCCTCTTGAGATGGTTTATTGTAATATGGTGAAACAGAAAAAATAGCATCAACGCCGCAGCTTTGTGCATGTTTTGCAATTTCTATGGCTTCATGTGTCGCATTACTGCCTGCACCTGCAAGAACCTTTGTCTGTGTGCCTTTGCAAACTTCTACAGCGATTTCTATACAGCGTTTATGTTCATCATGTGTCAGTGTAGCACTCTCACCTGTTGTACCGACAGGACATATTGCGTCCATACCGTTGTTTATTTGGCGTTGAATCAACGCGGCATAAGTCTGTTCATCAAGTTTTCCATTTTTAAATGGAGTTATCAGTGCGGTTGAAGAACCTGTTACTAAATTCATTCTAGTTAGCCTTTAAAAATAATGGCTAATTATAGCTAAAAAGTTTTAAAATTTTTCAGATTCAAAGTTTTTTATATGGTAATTCAAAACTAATGTTTAGTTTATTTTCGGAAGCAAGATTTTCAAACGCTAAAGCGTGACTTAGAAAAAAACTAAATTTTTTTCTGTAACCTTGCCTTTTAGGTTTTCAAGCAAATCAGCCTAGGTTAAAACCTAGGTTCCGTAAGAATACAATAATTTTATAATATAACTTAGTTTTACATTATTGTGAGTTTTTTATATAACGCTTTCTTTTTGCTTCTTTCATTTTAGAATTGTCTGCAATGATAAATCCTTCAACTACGCCGTGAAGTCCTTCATTGATGCTGAAATCAAAAAATCGTACTGCGCCCTCATCATACAGTTCTGCATACTGTTTAAATAAAGTAGGTACCGAAGTTCCTAAATCTTTGAGATATTTTTTCAGCACCACAAAGCCGTCTTTATACGATTTATATTTAAAAAGCATATCAAACTCCTGTTTTTGCTCATAGGACATAAAATAAGGCGTTTTAGCACTCATCATATCCGTATCGCAGAAAAAATGCAGAGAGTAAAAATATACGAGTGCCGCAACTGCCTGTTTGGGTGTGTCGGCATTGATGGTAACCGTACCGTATGTATAGATAATATGTGGGTTTCTAGCCAAGTAGGCACCAACTCCCTGCCAGAGGTTGTCAAGTGCTCGTGAACCCCAGTATTTCGGCTGTACAAAACTGCGTCCGAGTTCTACGGAGTTATGACAGTAGTCTTGAAAATGTTCATTGAAATCACACAGGTTATAGGTATATAAGCCTTCCATTCCGCGGTTTTTAATTATTTGGGCAACTTCTCCGATGCGGTATGCTCCGACAATCTCCAAATCATCTTCATCCCAGAGTATAAGATGTTTGTAGTAATTGTCATACAAATCATTATCTTTTGCATCGCCTGTTCCACCACCTATGGCGCGAAAGGAGATTTCTCTTACACGTCCGAGTTCCTGCATTAAAAAAGGTGCTTCATCTGCTTGCGCCAATATGATTTTTTTGCCGTCAAGTGTTTGTCCCAAAACTTCTGCTTTGTTTACTTCCCCTCGCAGAAGCATTTTATTGTGTGCTGCTGTGATAGTTGTTTCTGTTTGTAAAACAGACTCTTTTTTTGTTCCGAGTGTATAAAGATGCTGATAAAAAAGTTTTAAATATTCATTAATACTAATATTTTCATCACTAAAAGAAGAAACAGGAATAACTCTCCCAATGTTAAAGGTAAGCGCTTTTTGCTCGCCTGCTGTTACAAATTCATGGGGAAGCATTAACAGACCGCTTAGTTTTTTTGGTAATATAAGAGAAATAAAATAAAAAAGAATACTATTTCTTCCCTCAATTTTTACCGGTAAAACAGGAGTATTGTTCCTTTTGGCTATTTTTAAAAAACTTGCTTTCCATGGGCTGTCTTTAATTCCTTTGAATGACCATCTGTTGACAACACCGGCAGGGAAGATGACAACTGCTTCTTCATTTGTTAACGCTTCATTAATGGCTTTTATACTTGTTTTTGTTATAGCACCTGTAATGTTGTCAACAGGAATAATAATATCACTTGCCTGTGTAACTCCCATAAGCATACCGTTGACCATCAATCTGACTTTTTTGTTTTCTCTTGCACTGGCTATGAGCTGAACAAGTGCAAATGCATCTGATGCCCCTGTTATATGATTAGCTACGACAAGAACTTTACCGGTTGAGGGTATGTTTTTAATCTCTTTTGGTCTGATTGTATAATCTATATCTAAAAGTTCAAGCATACTCTCTACAAACTCAAGACCTTTGAGATAATGGTTTTTTTCATAAATTTCATTATATTTGTTTTCATGAAATACTTTTTTTAGTCTTTTAATAAAAAAGTTATTTACACTTTTTGGCAGATATTTATCTGCTTTTGGAAAATTTTGTTTATACGCTTTTTTTATATCTAACATATTGTTTTATACCTTTTTTTTATTCTAAAAAACTTTTCTTTTGTGCATCAAGTTTACCAAGCAGGGCGGGCAGTAGAAGCAAATCTACGAGCAGAGCAATCATTAAAGCAATGGCTGTAATAAGTCCGAAATTTGCATTGAGCATAAATTGTGAGAGACGAAAGACAATAAATGCCGTGCTTAAAACAAGCGTTGTAAGTACCATTGCCAAGCCTGCATACTGCATAACATATGCGAGTGAGTCTTCAAAATTAAAGCCTTTTTTTCGTGCTTCTTTATATTTTACTAAAAAATGAATCGTATCATCTATGGCAATACCGAGTATTATGGCACCTGAAATGGCAACACCCAAATCAATATTTATATTTAGCCAGCCCATAACACCTAATACCAAAATTATCGGCAGTATGTTTGGAATTAAAAAGAGCGGTATCATTCGTAGTTTTTTAAAAATGAAAAACATCAACAGAGAGGTTACGACAATTGCTAATATAATAGACTTAATTAAGGTATCAGTGACATCTGTCTGCATATGTGCAAACATTTGGGTTTGACCGTTTACCTGTGCAGAGTAGGGTGTGCTTTTCCACCACTCTTCTATCCACTTTATCATTTGCAAGTCTTTTGATGTATCAACGACGTTCATGGAGGCAGTAAGTCGCAGGAGTCGTTCATCAACATCCATTTTGTCATTAATCTCCATGCCTTGCGGGAGTGAAAGGGAATAAAGCAGTAAATACTGAGCTATGAGATTGTTATTGTCTGGTATGCTCTTGTTCGCGTCTATAACTTCATTGAATTTTTTAACCACATCAACAAGTGAAGATGTATGTCTGGCATCAGGAAACTTTGCTTTGAATTCTTTTGAGAATTTATCGACGGTTTTCATAAAAAGGGCATTTTTTATGCCGTCTGTTTTTTTTGAATCTATGACGATTTCATAGCTCATAGGGCCGGTGAGATTTTTTTGTATGACATTGACAGTTTGACGAAAGGGAACATCTTCTCTAAAGTATCTGACAGCATTTGAATCTACTTTGAGATTTGTCAGTCCAAAAGCTATAAAGCAAAAAAGAACAAGTGTTGCCAATATTATTTTATTGTCATTTTTAATGATGAACTTTGCATACTTTTTTGCAAAGTCTCCAAGGCCATGCTGTGATGTCGGCTTTTTGCTTACTTTTACTTTTATATTTAAAATTGCCAGTGCTGCAGGGATAAAAAGTATAGTAAGAATAAAAGCAAGTATAGCCGCATTTGCCGTTGCAAGTCCCAAGGTTTTGATGGGCACAATGTCGGAAATCCCCAAAGAAGCAAAGCCGACTGCCGTTGGAAGAGAGGTTAAAAAAGTCGGCACAAGATTTTTTTCTATAGTGTCATGAATGGCCGCATAATTATCAAGTCCTGCTTTTCTGCCCAGAAGATAAATCCAAAAAAGGTGCATCGCATCGGCAATACCGATTGCTATAATGAACACAGGCATATTAGCAGTAAAGTTGTTGAGTTTATAGCCAAATATGGTTTGGAACGCCAAAACAATGCTGAAAGTAAATATAACGACAAGAATTGTTAACAATACACCTGAAATTTTACGAAAAATAACCCACAGCATTACCATGGCTATAAGTATGACAAGAGGGGTAAAGGTTTTGACATCATACTGTCCAAGAGAGCTGAATGTTGTATTTACGACCGGTCCGCCGGCGAGGTAAAACTTGTAGCCGCTCTTTTGTTCCTCTTTAATGTATTTGTTAATATCATGCATAATATGTTTGGATGCACCAAAAGTATTTCCTGCCTTTGGTGTGAGACGTCCGACAATCATTGTCGTTTTTGCATCTTTAGATATGATGCGGTTGACAATCAAATCTTCACTTAAAGCAGTCTTTTTTTTCTTTTGTAAATCCTTTACATGTAAGGCGTCAATATCTTCTATAAAATTATCTATGAGTATATCATCCGCGTCCTGCGGATTTTTATGAACATACTGGTAGTTTGTAAGCGAATCGACTCTTGCTATATACTTTGTCTGCCAGAGTTTTTGAGTGAGCCGTTCTATTACATGTAAGGCCTTTTTGTTAAAAATGCCATTGTTGTCACGAAAGACTATAATGATGGAGTCATCATTGCCAAAGGTATTTTTAAATGTGTCATATTGCTGGAGTGTTTTTGAATCTTTACCAAACCAGATTCTGTATGAACCGTCAAACTGTGCATATTTAAGCTGATAGGAGAGTACAATTGTAATAAGAGGGATCACTGTAACTATATACCAGCGAAATTTAATGAGTAAGTCTACAAATTTTTTCATTTTTTTCCTGTATGATTTAGAAGTAGTAACCGAGTTTTAAGCTGAGACGCTCATGCGCACCCATCAATTTAAAAGCCGTATTGTAATTTTTTGACGGAGATATATATCTGTAATCAAAATTGAGTTTAAAGGTATCTAGCAAACGCGTTTGATACTCCATGTAATAGACCTGTTCATTGTAATCAAGGTCAAAGATACCTCCGCCGACTATACTTGCATCATTTCCCTCATTAAAACTGTAACGGAGTCCCAAAAAGAGATCATTTTGAAAAAGTTCAAAAAGAGCCAAATCATCTTTTTTGCCACTTTGCAGGGTAATGTAGCGGTAATACTCTACAAGCAGACCTAAATCGGCTTCTTTGTAAACCTGTGTCAAGGTGTGCTCTGCACCGAGTCCAACATGTATATAATCAGAAATTAATTCATCATCTAGGATATCAGCGTAGGTTGCTTCAAGTTTGTAGAGTGTAGCGCCGACTACAAGCGTGTCATAGGTCATAAACTTATTGACAAGATAGGCATTTTCCTGCGTTGTTACACTGTTGTTTGGCTGCAGTGTTTGTGTATAGTATCGCTGTGAATCGTAACCGTTTTCAAATATAAAGGCATAATCAAGAGCATATTCTGTGTCTGTGCTGTCTGAGTATTTCAGGTAGATACTCGGTCTATATCGGCTTGCCTTTGTTTTGAGCGTGTCATCATATACTAAAGGCAGGTTGACATTTGGCGCAACATTCACAGTAGCAGGAAAATAGTAATAGACATAAGGATACGCAGGCATTTTTCTATCCTGCTCATACAGTTTAATAATGGCAGAAAGCTCTCCACTCTCGGTATAGTGTGTATAGCTGGCATTAATGACACCGAGCTTGTCCGTATAAAAAGGGTCGGCTCTTAGCTCGTCAGGATTAAAAACATTGACAAGATTACGTACTTCAAGCGCACCCCAAAAGAGAATATTTTTGCCAATAAGAATGGTGTCATCCGCAAAATCATAACTGCCGTAGAGTTCATCAAGACGTACAAAACTTCTATCTGTATGTTTTGCAGAACCTTGAAAATCATAATAATCCTGCTGCACTCTTACTTTTACAAAGCCGGTAAAATTCTCTTTAATGTATTTTGCTTCAAGATTGGCAGAGAGGAGCGTATTTTGTTTCTCTTTGCCTATCGGTGCTTTCACATATGACTGCAGTGTCAGGTCAATATTGCCCTGATACGTGACATTATCTAAAAAAGTGGATTCCTCTTTTTTTACTACAACTTTCTCTTTGTTTACATGTAAGGTCTTTTTTTGAACGGTTTCCATTTTAGGTGTAATTGTTACAGGTTTTTTAGCAATTTTGACTGCTTTTTTTAAAAATCTGTATTTGTATGTAGTAACAATAAGAGGTTTCGGGTATTTTTTAGCTAATTTTTTAAGTGCTTCTCTTGCATCAGCGTATTTTTCAAAACATCCGCATCGTACGCTGTTGATATTGCTAAAAGAGATAAGACGGCATGACGCAGGGTAATTTTGTTTTGCAAAATCATAAGTTGAGTTTTTTTTAAATTTAAAACTTGTGAGCTGCAGGGAGTAACAGGTGTCATCCGATTTGGCATAGGTGATACTTATGCTCAAAAGCAGTATTAGAAGCACTCTCATACTATTTTTTTAGTACACGTTTATGAAAGTTTCTGTCTTTGAGTCCGGTTTTTATTTTTTCATCTTCCCAGATTAAAATAGTTTTTTTACCGTTTTGATGATTTGTCATAGTCATCATGCCGACACGCCATACACCTTTTATTTTTTTATAATCATCAAAAACGGCTGTTTTTAAAAGCTCTTTTTTCCTGTCGTAATATTCTACCTTTTTAATTAAAAAGGTTTTTTTATCAACCCATGAAATCTGTTTCGTATAGCCGGAGTTTTTACTTACAGGTATTCTCTCTCCTATATAATAATCTACTCCGTTGATTGTTTCTTCTTTTGCATCACCTGAAAAAAAATATTTTTTTACGCTAAAAGAGCTTAAATCTTCATAGGAAAACTCCGAACCCATAAATGAGCCTGATTTATTTTTTGAAGCAATACGCTTCACACGTTTTAAAGCCGGAAGATAGAGCCACTGGTCGTCATCTTTGTTAATATGCTCATAATTGAGAAACTTTGTTCCTTTTACATCTGCAGGAGAAAGAAAAGTCATCAGTGATTTGTTGCCGGACTCTTTTTCAAGCATTATCATTTTCATCTGACGTTCACGTTTTTGATTGTTGGCATTAATAAGCGTCATTTTCATATTTGATGAAGAGTCTTTAAAACCGTCCATAACGGCTTCACATTTGTTGGCAACTTCTTGGTTTGAAATGGCAAAAAGATTAAGAGAAATAAGCAAAGAGAGAAAAGTTTTTAACACGAGAGGGAACCTTATGAAGTATTATTTTTATTTATAATATCAT
>CAZDEM010000077.1:0-8190 GCA_964504315.1 uncultured Sulfurimonas sp. | reverse complement strand
GGTAAACACAAGTGAAGGTGAAAAAGTCAAAAAAGGACAGGTTCTTTACAGTATTGATTCACGCGAAATTGATTCGGCAAAACGTCAGGCGGAACTTTCGCTGCAAATGTATGAAAACCAGTATACAAATGTAAGACTCAACCTTGAACGATATAAAAGACTGCTGAAAAAAGATATGGTTTCAAAGTATGAAGTCGAAAATCTCGAACTTGCAGCAAAAAATCTACAAGATATGATAAACATTGCAAAAGCAAGACTCCAAGAAGTAGAAAATCAATATACATACTTACATGTAAAGGCTCCAAACAACGGCGTTGTTGTTGCCAAAAACATCAAAGTCGGTGAGATGGCAATGCCGGGCATGCCTGCCATTGTACTTTCAGACTTAAGTGATTTGAAGATTTCGGCAGAGATTGCAGAAAGTAATTTAAATCTTATCCATCACGGGAAAAAAGTAAAAGTGGAAATCCCATCTATCGGAGTTAAAACCATTGGAACAATAACAGCAATTATTCCAAATTCAAATCCTATGACACATACTTTTAAAATAAAAGTATCATTTAAGACACTGAACAAATCAGTCTACCCTGGTATGTATGCCACTGTAACTATTAACTAAAAGGGGAAACAATATGAATCATCATAAACCATATAATCCCAAGGATATTGCCGGAAAACTGGCAAAAACATTTTTGAGAAATCCTCTAACTTCCGTATTGGGTATTTCTTTGCTTGTTATCGGGTATCTTTCATTAATGATTATGCCTCGTGAAGAGAATCCACAGATGGTTGTCAGCGGTTCTACTGTTATAGTAGCACTTCCTGGTGCAAGTGCCAAAGAGATAGAAAAAATTATAGTACAGCCATTGGAGCGAAAACTCAAAGAAATTAAAGGGGTTGAACACATTTACGGTTCTGCTATGGATAATGTCGGTGTTGTCAATGCAGCCTTTTATATAGGTGAGAAAAAAGAGGATTCAAACCTAAAAATATATGACAAAATCATGCAAAATGCCGACATGTTTCCAAAAGGTGCTATGAAGCCGATTATCAAGCCTTTGGATATCGATATTGATATTCCTATTGTAACGGTTGCTTTTTACTCTAATAATAGACAAATGAGTCAGACGGAACTGTATGATAAGGTCAAAAGAATCCAGCATCATATCAACGGTTTGAACAATGTTGCCGTAACCGCACTCAAAGGCGGACATAAACACCAGTTCAATATTGAAGTAGATTTAAACAAACTCTCAGGCTACAATCTTTCTATGGGACAAATAACGCAGGCAGTTCAGGCTGTTTCATATAATGTTCCCGCAATTAAGAATAAAACGAAAGAGAATGAAATCGTAATGGTCGGAGTAAAAAATGCTATAGAAGATGCCAAAGATGTCGGTGATATCATAGTAGCACAGTATATGGGTTCACCGATATATTTAAGACAGGTTGCAAAAGTGACAAATTCTTATGATATTCAAAACTTCAAATCCGCACTTATCTCTAAACGGGAAAAAGATGATAAATTTATGCCGTTTGAAAATCAGGTTACACTGACAGTATCAAAACTGCAAGGCACAAATGCCGTCATCATTGCGGATGAAGTAAAAAAAGAGTTAGAAAATTACAAAAAAGAATTAGATAAAAACGGAATCAACTATGTAATTACGAGAAATGACGGAGAAAGAGCTGATGATGCCGTAAACGAACTTGTTATGCACTTAGTTTTATCTATTGTAATTATCGCAATTCTTTTGATATTTGTTCTTGGATGGAGAGAATCACTTATAGTTACTTTTACTGTTCCTGCTATTTTAGCAATTACGCTTTTTGTAGCATATTTGAGCGGTCAAACTATCAATCGAATTACACTTTTTGCTTTTTTACTTGCTCTTGGACTCTTAGTTGATGCGGCTATTATCGTTATCGAAAATATTCACAGACATTATCACTCGGTCGAATCAGCACATGAGAGTAATGATGAGCTTATGGTTAAAGCGACTGATGAAATCGGAGCACCGACAAATATTGCAACACTTGCCATAATTATGACAATGGTGCCTATGGCATTTGTCGGCGGTATGATGGGACAGTTTATGAAACCGATTCCTGAGAATGTTCCTGTAGCACTCATTGCTTCGCTCTTTGTTGCGTACATTTTTACACCGTATCTTGCGGTGAGAATTTTAAAAAGACCAAAACATGAAAAAGGAGAGCATTAATGTTTAAAAAATTTGAAAAATTAGTACTTAACGGTATACAAAGCTCTGCTCAAAGAAAATTGATACTAATAGGAACATTGATAGCTTTCATCATCTCAGTTCTAATGATAGCGCCTACAGAAATTGTAAAAGCTAAAATGCTGCCGGGAAAAAATAATGATACTTTTAACATATATGTAAAACTTCCAAACGGCAGTTCTATACAACAGACACAACAAGTAACTCAATGTGTCAGCAGTTATACTATAAAAGAAAAAGAGCTACTTGATACAGAAGTATTTTTAGGCATGGGAGCTCCTCTTGATTTTGCCGGACTTATTAAGGGCAGTCAGTTTAAAAATTCAGAAAATGTTGCAGAAATTGTACTCAACATTACAAAAAAACATGAAAGAGAAGAGCCTTCATATATGATGGTGCAACGTCTGCGTCCTCTTATACAGGGAAATTGTGAAAAGCTCTATCCAAATACACATATTACTTTTGTAGAACCGCCTGCAGGTCCGCCGACACTCTCAGCTATTGTTGCAGAAATTTACGGCGACAATGCAAAAGGCATAAGAAAACTGGCAAACCGTGTTGAAAATGTTTTCAAACAAACAAAAGGGCTTGTTGACATTGACACGATGGAAGATACTATATATGATACATTTGAAGTTGTTGTAAACAGTACAAAAATTGCCAAATCAGGATTGACTGTCAAACAGCTCAACAATATTTTATATCTTGCTTTTGAAGGCATGGATATATCTGTCAAAAATTCAGATAAATACAGTGACCAGATTCCTCTCTTTTTAAGATTATCAGACAGTTCAAAAAGATTTAGCAAAAAAGATTTGGACTCAGTCAAATCAAAACTTGCTTCATTAAAATTGATGAACAACAAAGGTATGATGGTGCCTGTGACAGAACTCGTAACAGTCATTCCTAAAAAATCAAACCCAATGATAATGAGCAAAGATCTGCATCAAATGACAAATGTTCTGGCTGAAACAGATATGGTCTCTCAGGTTTATCCGCTCCTTGATGCAAGAAGTAAAATCATAAATACTTTTAGCGATGAGTATAAAGTTGAAAAAACCGGTCTTTTTGATTTACAACTTACAGATAAAACAACAGGAAAAGTTTATAAACTTATCTGGGACGGTGAAATGAAAGTTACTATGGATACGTTTAGAGACTTAGGCGGAGCTTTTATTGCGGCATTGATTCTTATCTTTTTACTGATGGTCATCTATTATAAAAGTTATACACTCAGCGGTATCATTCTATTAGGTTCATTTTTATCTATTATAGGGGTTATATTCGGTCATTGGATTATGGATATATTTACAACCGATACATTCTTTTTAACGGCAACATCGCTTATTGGTTTTATTGCCCTTATAGGAATCAGTTCTCGTAATTCATTGCTGCTTATAGATTTCACAAAGTCTTTAATGAGTGAAAAAGGAATGCACAAAGCTGAAGCTATCGCCTATGCAAGTGCTACGCGTGCTAAACCTATTTTCTTAACTGCTGTTGCTATTATGCTGGCTTCAACACTGCTTGCACAAGATGCAGTCTTTGGCGGTCTTGGTATTGCACTGATATTTGGTACCGTAGCAGCTGTTGTGGCTTCACTTATAGTCGTACCTGTTTTACTTTACATGTCAGATTTAGAGAGTCACTTTCACTTCCATGAGAAAAAAGCCGTTTCGGTTGAAGATCCTGTCTAATTAGAGAGGATTATCAACCGTTTCTCAATCAGGAGGTTTGAAAATTCAAATCTCTTTTGAATCCACTCAAAAGTTCTTTTTGTATAAAAAAAGACATGAGTCGGATCATTTTTATAGTACCACGAAGAAAACTCTTTGCTTTCATCATATATATCTGTCATCAAGTATAATTTTGCATCTTTTTTAAGCAAGGACTTTAAGAGTTCAAACTCTTTTGCAGGATGGTAAAAATGCTCTATCACCTCACAAGAAGCGATATAATCATATTTTTTCTCTAAAAGTTCTTTTTCAGCGTGAAAATAGGGATCATAAGCACTTATGTTATAACCTTTTTCCTGCATTACTTTTGTAATAATACGAGAAGTTCCCGCTCCAAAATCAAGACCTGTTTCTTTTTGAGTAAAATCTTTTTCAATTCCTGAAGTAATGGGAGAAACAAATTTTCTATATCCTGCATCATCGGCATTATCATCATGCAGTTCATAACGCTCTTTTTCACTTTGTTCATCGGGGAGTTGCTGTTCATCTACAAATATGCCATGGCAGACCTTACATGTAAAGTAACGCTGGCTCTCTTTATAAAAAAAACTTGCACTGTTTTGACATAGGGGGCATTTTTTTATCATGACTAATATTAGTCTATTAGCCTTTAATAAGCAATAAAAAGCTAAAATCTCATTATTATAAATTCTAAGGAAACTATTTGCTCAATCTGCCAAATTTACTAGCATCCCTGCGTATACTCATAGCACCGGTGATGTTTTGGATTATACTTAATCCCCAGGTTTTTACAAACAACGGTTTTGATATTACCTGGAACTACTATTTTGCCTCACTTTTATTTGTTTTGGCCTCTGCAACAGATTTTTTTGACGGCTATATTGCAAGACAATGGAATCAAATGACAATGCTTGGTGCCATCCTTGACCCGCTGGCAGACAAAATGCTTACACTGGCAGCATTTTTAGGTCTTATGATAATGGGAGATGCTTCACCTTGGGCTATTTACATCATCATAGTACGTGAGCTTTTTATCACAGGACTTCGCACGGTTGCCGTGAGTGAGGGCATCAGCGTCAAAGCATCCTGGTCAGGTAAAGTGAAAACAGTTGCGCAGATGATAGCCATAGGTTTTTTACTGATGCACTGGCCTTATGGTGCCCCACTTCTTTGGTTTGCCGTATTCTTAACTGTTTATTCCGGGCTAGAATACCTTTGGGGATTTAAAAAAGCAATTATGAAGGAGAGCATAGTATGAGTTGGTTAGTTTCACTTTTAGTCCTCTCAGGGCTTATATTTTTCCATGAACTTGGACATTTCACTGTGGCACGACTTATGGGTGTTTATGTGGAAGTTTTCAGTATCGGTTTTGGAAAACGTCTTTTTACCTTTCGCGCTTTTAATACGGACTGGAGTATTTCGGCTATTCCTCTTGGCGGCTATGTCAAAATGAAAGGTCAAGACGATGCAGACCCGACAAAGAAAAGTTATGATGAGGACAGTTATAATTCCAAAACACCTGTGCAAAAGATTTTAATTCTTTTAGCCGGTCCTGCTGCGAACTTTTTACTTGCTTTCATACTCTATTTTATTATAGCGCTGGGTAATCCTCAAGTTTTAGCACCCGTTGTCGGAACAGTCGTCAAAGATTCCCCTGCTTTTGTAGCGGGATTAGAGTCAAATGATACCATTATGAGCATCAACGGAAAGAAAATTTCTACCTGGAAAGAGATGGCTGAGATGATTTCCAAAGCAAAAGGTTCTATTGCTTTACAGGTAGACAGAAACGGATACCTTAAACTCATAAAACTTGAACCAAAACTCCAGGATGCAAAAAATATGTACGGAGAAGATGTCAAGCGTAAGATGATAGGCATCTCAGCAGCCGGTATAATGCATGAACAAAAACTTGATTTTATAAACAAATTAAAATATGCGACAGATCAGACCGTTTTTGCTTCGACTCTAATTTTCACCGGTGTAAAAAAACTCATTATGGGTGATGTTCCCGCTTCTGAAATGGGCGGTGTCATAAGCATAGTAAAAATCACATCAGACGCAACTGCAGCAGGTTGGATGAGTGTTCTGTTTTTTGCAGGACTTATTTCCGTCAACCTCGGTGTATTGAACTTACTGCCTATTCCTGCACTTGACGGCGGACATATAATGTTTAATTTATATGAGTTTTTGTTTAGACGAGAGCCAAGTGAAAAAGTTGTAGTCAATCTCACAATTGCAGGATGGGTCATACTTTTTGGCCTTATGGGACTTGGAATTTTTAACGATATAAACAGATTAGTAGGATAAAAAATGAATGAAATAGAGTACAAATTATATATAGATGATGTAATCAGACGCGTTGAAACTGCACGCTTAAAAGTAAGTGATCATCTTATAGTGAAAATTGTAGCAGTGAGCAAGTATTCCACTGCCGAAGATATCAAAAGACTTTATAATATCGGTCAACGAGCTTTTGGTGAGAACAAAGTACAGGATTTAAAAGCAAAAGCAAAAGAGCTTGAAGAGTTGCCATTGGAATGGCACTTTATAGGCAATTTGCAAAAAAATAAAATCAATAATCTCTTAGATATTAATCCAAGTTTGTTTCAAGCACTCGACTCATTTGAACTTGCCGAGGAACTACAAAAGAAACTAAAAGCAAAAAATATGACGCTTGATTGTTTAATGCAGATCAACTCGGCAAAAGAAGAGAGTAAGCATGGTTTTATGCCCGAAGATGCGATTTCTGCATATACCAAGATTATAAGTGAATGTCCAAACATAAACCTAAAAGGTGTAATGAGCATAGGTGCACATAGTGATGACAAAGCATTAGTCAAAAAAAGTTTTGAACTTACCCATGAAATTTATAAACAACTTCCAAATGCAACAATCTGTTCTATGGGTATGAGTGGAGATTTTGAGCTGGCAATAGAGTGTGGTTCAAATATGGTTCGACTCGGATCTATTATGTTTAACAAATAAATCAATCTTTTTATCTAATCCAATTATAATTATTATAAGATATACTTTCATAAACTTACTAAAGGATTAGATTATGACAAAAACAACTTTAATGGAAAAATATCCGGTATTTTCATTACATATTAACAAGAATGAGACAAACTTCAAAAATGCAGATGAGATAGTTCAGTATTTCAAACAACTTATACAAGACCATCCCATTGCTAAATTTATTGCGCTGTTTGACCATTATGAACATACCTCGTCAATACAAGACGGTGTAATTTCACCTGAAATAAAAGATGCAAAAAATGTCATCTTTTGTTTTGGTAAGCAACTTCCAAATGCTAAAATGCTGGCAGTTCGTCCAAGAAGTATAGGTATCTGTGAATTTGAAGAGAGTTTTGAAATAAACTTTTTAGAAGTACCCAATGAACAACTTCATACTGTCGTAGAAGAGTGGGCAAAATCTGTAGTAAATATCTAATTAACTGTATCTTTTAAATCTAACGGCATTACTTTTAGGGTTTGCTATTAGATTTGTTTAATAAAGCTCTTATTGAACTTTTGCAAGAATTTCATTTTTTACAGACTGATATAAAGCTTTATATGTACAACGGTTAAAAATATACTCTTTTGTATTAAAGAGTGTTTCAAACATAATTTTCCACAGTGTAGAAAAATTTTCATCATTTCTTATACTGCACAATTTTGTCTGCATCTGTAATTCAAGTTTGGCTAACTCTTGTGCATGAACAACATACTCTTTTATTATTTTATAATCAATTCCCACTTCCATAAAATTTTCTATCAAATGAATTATAGATAATTCTTTTTCGGTATAGTCATCTTCATTTATAGGCATTAAAATATTATCGTATACTAATTTTGATACTAATACGTCATCTAAATCAAAATGTTCTAAAAACTCTTTTTTCGTATAATGCTTATCATTGGGATGAAAACCGCTTAATGTATTCATCAAGGGAGCCAACATTGTGTATGAACTGGAAAAGGAATTGTTTTTTTGTTGTAATGCTAGTTTAATCTGCTCATTTGTGCTGCCCATCTCCTCTTTCATATATTTAATGTATTTTATCAACTCGATATGCTCATCATTGTATCTATGAACATTTGGCTTTATTTTTTTTGCTTTTGGCAGTAAGCCCTCTTTTATATAGTAAAGTATAGTTGATTTTGGAACATCTGTCTTTGCAACAATTTCAGAAATTTTGTATTCCATTTACAATCCTAATTAATTATTTATTAAGAATTATATCATATAATTC
>CAZDEM010000076.1:0-8249 GCA_964504315.1 uncultured Sulfurimonas sp. | reverse complement strand
TGCAGAAAAAAACTAAATTTTTTTCTGCCAAGGCGTAAACATCCCCAATTTAAAACAAGGAGAATAGATGAATATACATGAATATCAGGCAAAACAGATTTTTGCTCAGTACGGTGTTCCAACACCTAGAGGTATAGTGGCAAACACACCAGATGAAGCAGTGAAAGCTGCACATGAATTAGGTGGAAATATTTGGGTAGTAAAAGCACAAATACATGCTGGAGGACGCGGACTTGGCGGTGGTGTTAAACTTGCAAAATCTATAGAAGAAGTAAAAGAATTAGCAGGCGAAATCTTAGGAATGACACTTGTAACTCACCAAACAGGACCAGAAGGTAAACTTGTACAAAAAGTTTATATAGAAGAGGGTGCAGATATTAAAGATGAGTTATATCTTTCTGTAGTACTTGACCGTGCCCAAGAGATGCCAATTATCATGGCTTCAACTGAAGGCGGCATGGATATTGAAACTGTTGCCCAAAAAACTCCCCAAAAAATCATTAAAGTGACTGTTGATCCTTCTATTGGATTTCAGGGATTTCACGGTCGTGAATTAGTTTTTGGTCTTGGAATTACAGATAAAAACGAACAGCGTAAAATGATTGACTTTGCATCAAAACTTTATAAAGTATATATGGATAAAGATGCAGAGATGATCGAGATCAATCCTTTAATAAAAACTGGTTCTGGAGATTTTATTGCGTTAGACGGTAAAATGGGATTTGATGATTCAGCTCTTGGGCGTCATCCTGAACTTGAAGATATGAGAGATATATCTGAAGAAGACTCGGATGAAAGAGAAGCGAGTCAATATGGTCTTTCTTACATCGCTCTTGATGGTGAAATTGGTTGTATGGTAAATGGTGCCGGCCTTGCGATGGGTACTATGGATACTATTAATTATATGGGGGGAACACCTGCAAACTTCCTTGATGTCGGTGGATCTGCAAATGCAGAGACAGTTGCAAAAGGTTTTGAAATTATTTTGAAAAATCCAAATGTCAAAGCAATTTTTGTTAATATATTTGGCGGTATTGTTAGATGTGACCGCATTGCAAACGGTATTTTAGAAGCTACAAAACTTGTTGATGTACATGTTCCGGTTATTGTTCGTCTTGATGGTACAAATGCACCAGAAGCGGCAGAAATTCTTAAAAATGCAAATATTGCCAATGTTATTGCTGCAACAGATTTAGCAGACGGTGCTGCAAAAGCAGTAGCTGCAGCAAAAGGAGAGTTATAAAATATGTCAATTTTAGTAAATAAAGATACAAAAGTTATCGTTCAAGGTTTTACTGGTAAAGAGGGTACTTTTCATGCTGAGCAGTGTATTGATTACGGTACAAATATTGTTGGTGGTGTAACACCGAACAAAGGCGGACAGGTACATTTAGGTAAACCTGTATTTAATACTGTAAAAGATGCAGTAGAGACAACAGGTGCAACTGTTTCTATGATTTTTGTTCCACCTGCATTTGTTGCAGATGCTGTAATGGAAGCTGCTGATGCGGGCATTGAACTTGCTGTAATTATTACAGAAGGGGCTCCTGTTAAAGATATGATGTATGCTAAACAGTATGCTACAAAGCACAGTATGAAAACTATTGGGCCAAACTGTCCTGGTATTATTACTGCTGATGAGTGTAAAATCGGAATTATGCCAGGTATGATTTTCAAAAAAGGTAATGTAGGTCTTATTTCAAAATCTGGTACACTAACTTATGAAGGTGCAAACCAAGTTGTAAAAGAAGGTTTTGGTATTACAACAGCAGTTGGTATCGGTGGAGACCCGATTATCGGTCTTTCATACAAGCAACTTTTACCGATGTTTGAAGCAGATCCTGAGACAGAAGCAATTGTTATGATTGGTGAAATCGGTGGAGATCTTGAAATTCAAGCAGCAAAACTTATAAAAGAGCAGATTACTAAGCCTGTTGTTGCATTTATTGCGGGTCAAACTGCGCCTAAAGGCAAACGTATGGGACATGCCGGTGCTATTATCTCTGGAAGTGCCGGAACTGCAAAAGAAAAAATGGATGCTCTTGAAGCAGCTGGTGTAAAAGTAGTTGTTTCTCCTGCTGAAATTGGAAAAGCTGTTGCAGAAGTGTTAGCTGCTAAATAATTATATTCTAGCTTGTGTGAGCCTCGTTATGTAACACTTTTGTTACTAACGGAGCGTCATCAGCACATTTTAGAATAAAATTAATAAAACTTAGATACTCTTTGAGTATAAAAAGTAGTATACAAAGTTAATTTGTATCTTAAAAATAGGAGAATAAATGGGAACTTTTAAAACTGAAAACCCAGGCGATCAACCTGTATGGGTTAATACAAGCAACTGTAAAGCATGTGATATTTGTGTATCAGTATGTCCTTCAGGTGTACTTGGAATGGTATATGAAAAAACTTCAACACTTGGAGCAATGATATCAATTGATTATCCTGATGCTTGTATAGGTTGTAATGAATGTGAACTTACATGTCCAGATTTTGCTATTTATGTAGCAGACAGAAAAGAGCTTAAAGCTGCTGGAAAAAGTTTTGCAAAATTAACTGACGAAGCAAAAAAAAGACAAGAAGCAATTGTTGCAAACAATTATATGTCTTTAAAACAAAAAGGAGCTAAATAATGGCAAGAGAAGTAATTTCAACTGGTAATGAGCTTGCTGCAAAAGCAGCAGTAGAAGCTGGTGCTAGATTTTTTGGCGGGTATCCAATTACACCATCATCAGAGATAATGCATGTATCTTCAGATATGTTACCAAAAGTTGGTGGAACAGCAATTCAAATGGAAGATGAGATTGCTGGTATTTCAGCTGCACTTGGTGCTTCAATGGCTGGTGTTAAATCGTATACAGCGACTTCAGGTCCTGGTATTTCACTTAAAGCTGAGCAAATTGGGCTTGCGTTTATTGCTGAAATTCCATTAGTAATTTTCAATGTAATGCGTGGTGGTCCTTCAACTGGTCTTCCAACTCGTGTTTCTCAAGCAGATATTGGTCAGGCACAGTACCCGACACATGGTGATTATGCATCAATCACTTTATGCGCCGGTTCACTAACTGAGTGTTATACACAAAGTGTTCGTGCATTTAATTTAGCTGAAAAATATATGACTCCTGTATTTATGCTTTTAGATGAAACAATTGGTCACATGCATGGTAAAGCAATGCTTCCAGACACGGAAGAGATAGAAGCGTCTATTGTAGATAGAGAAAAATTTCATGGTAATCCGGCTGACTATAAGCCTTATGATGTTCCTATGAATGAACCTGCTGTACTAAACCCTATGTTTGAAGGATACAAATATCATATTACAGGTCTTCACCATGGTGATGAAGGTTTTCCTACGGAAGATGCTGCACAATGTGAATTTAATATTGAACGTTTAGTCGGTAAAATTAATACTGTACATTTAGAAAATGACGGCCTTGATGACTTACCGGATTATGAAGAAGTTGATTTAGATGATGCTGATGTTTGTATTATCGCCTATGGTTCTATTGCACTTGGTGCTTATGAAGCTGTTAAGAAACTTCGTTCAGAAGGTATTAAAGCTGGTCTATTTAGACCAATTATGTTGTGGCCATCTCCTATTAAAAGACTGGAAGAGATTGGTAAGAAATTTGAAAACAGAATTATGGTTACTGAACTTAATATGGGTCAGTACTCAAAAGAAATTGAACGCGTTATTAAGCGTAATGATTTTACTACTTTACTAAAAGCAAATGGTCGCCCAATAGCACCTGCTGAAATGGTAGCAAAAATTAAGGAGATGATTTAATGGCATTTAATTATGATAAATATTTACGTGTAAATAAAATGCCAACACTATGGTGTTGGGGTTGTGGTGATGGTGTTATTTTAAAAGCAACTATCCGTGCAATTGAAAAAATGGGTTGGGATATGGACAATGTTTGCGTTGTATCTGGTATTGGATGTTCTGGGCGTTTTTCTTCATACATAGATTGTAACACTGTTCACACAACGCATGGTCGTACAGTTGCATATGCTACAGGTATTAAACTTGCTAAGCCGCATGCAAATGTAATCGTTGTTGCAGGTGATGGTGATGGTCTTGCTATTGGTGGTAACCATACAATTCATGGTTGTAGAAGAAATATTGACTTAAATTTCATTTTAATCAATAATTTTATTTATGGTCTTACAAACTCTCAAACATCTCCAACTACACCTCGTGGTTTTTGGACTGTTTCTCAAAAGAATGGTAATATTGACCCAACTTTTAATGCATCAAACTTAGCAATTGGTGCAGGAGCTTCTTTTGTTGCTCGTGAGGCAATGACTGATCCTAAAAAATTAGAAAAAATTCTTGTAAAAGCTTTTTCTCATAAAGGTTTTAGTTTTGTTGAAGTACTTTCTAACTGTCACATTAATCTTGGGCGTAAAAATAAAATGCTTTCAGCAATGGACACTTTAAAATGGATTGATGATATCACTTTACCACTTAAAAAATGGGAAGCTCTTGAAGACGAAGCTGAAAAAGAAAATATACTTCCAACTGGTGTATTAAGAGAAGTTGAACAAGAAGAATACTGCGATATGTATAAAGAGATTCAAATGGCTGCACAAGGTCAACGTGCTAAAATCACTCAAGCTGATTTTGAGAAAAAAATATAAGGAGTTATAAATGAGACATACTTTAAGATTTACCGGAGTTGGTGGACAAGGTGTTCTACTTGCCGGTGAAATTATGGCTGCTTGTAAAATTAAGAATGGTGGTTATGGTTTAAAAACTGCTACTTATACTTCTCAAGTGCGTGGTGGTGCAACTGTTGTTGATATTACACTTGATGATGAAGAAATTCGTTATCCGTATGCAAATGAAGGTGAGATTGATTTTATGCTTTCAGTTGCTGATGTTTCTTATCATCAATTTAAAAGCGGGGTAAGACCTGGGAATAAAATTGTTGTTGATCCAAATTTAGTTCATCCAACTGATGAAGATAGAAAAACATGGGAAATTATTGAGATTCCTATTATTACAATTGCAAAAGAAGAGGTTGGGAATGTAATTACTCAATCTGTTGTTGCTCTTGCAATTACAAACACAATGACTGGCGTACTTCCAGAGCAGTCTCTAATCGAGACAATGCTTTCAAAAGTTCCTGCAAAAGTTCATGCGGCAAATGAAAAAGCTTATGCGCTCGGTAAAGCATATGCACTAGATGCAATGGGAACTAAATAATTAGTTAACTTTTACATCAAAAAGCAGTTCTCAAAAGAGACTGCTTTTTTTTAAATTTTCATTTAATATTAATTAGTATCTAATATTTTATAATATCAGATTTTTATACTTTCCCAAAAAAAATCTACATGTTTTTCAAATTGTGTTGCTAGCGCATTAGTGGAATATGCATCAAATCTCAACAATGTAACCTGCAATCGAATATAGAATAGGGTGCTGATAAATTCATATGCTATTAGCATTGGATCAGATGAACGAATTAATGAGTTTTGCATCATAATAAAAAAGCCCTCTGAGAGTAATTTAATATTCTTATCGTGGTATTGACTCATAAACTGCTCTCTAAGGCTTTTATTTTGCATGAGTTCAATCATAAGCAGTCTAAACATATTTTCATTGTTCTTGTCAAATGTAAGCATCTTATACTGCATAGTGTATTTTTGTAAAAATGCTTTTCCTCTCAGTGCTAATTCTTTTATATCGTCATCGCTAAAAGAGAAGGGTGAAGAAAAAATATTCTTTGCAACCTCTAAAAATATCTCTTCTTTATTTTTATAGTGGTTATAAATGGCACTTTCTCTAATACCTACTTCAGACGCTATTTTTCTTACGCTTGTACCTTTATAACCATGCTGAGAGAAGAGGGCTGTCGACACCTTAAGTATCTTTTCTTTTGTTCCGCTTCTTTTCACTATTTCCCTGTTTTTCGGCATTTATACTCCTTTTTGCTCTTATGAACAATCGTTAACTATTGAAGAATTATATATGAACATACGTTAATATATGCTGAATTAAAAAGAACACTTGTTCATATTTGAATACCCATGTGTGAACACATGTTAATATAAGAAAAGTTGGCATAATAAATGACAATTAAGTATAATTCCATCAGGTATAAGAGATAGTGACTTGAACTTGTTTCAAGAGGAAAGTCCGAGCTGCTGTAAGACAGTGTTCCATTTAACTAATGGCCGTAGTAATACGAGGGAAAGTGCAACAGAAAATAGACTGCTACTATATGACTTCGCTAGCCGCTAAGGCACTAAAGCATAAAAATGCTATCGGCATTTTTTTACTTTTTGCGAGCAAAAAGTAGTAAAGGTGAAAAGGTGGTGTAAGAGACCACCAGTCCTTATAGCAATATAAGGAGCTTGTAAACCCAACATGGCAGCAAGAAACAAATGGTTAGCGTCTTACAATGCTATTGTTTCGCTAGAGGCACAACGCAAGATGTGCAGTAGATTAATACTATCACACAAAACTCGGCTTATCTTATGCCTAAAACCACTCTTAAGAGAGTAGATGATTTTTCAAGAGAATTTACATTATGTTAACCAAAATATATAATACCGGCAATATACGATATATCGTGCTTAGCATACTATTTATGATAAGTTCTTTGGATGCAGACTCTTACAGCTACAGAAAGTACCCACATGTCAAAAAGTTTTACAAAGAGATAACTCCCATCGCGATAAAAATATCAAAAGAGCATAATCTTCCTGCAGCATCGCTGCTAGCGATTGCAGGATTGGAATCAGGATACGGCAGAGGCTATGTTTGTCAGATCACAGGCAATATCATGAGTTTGGGAGCATTTAAAAGCGACCCCGAGCTTCCGGCATTAACTTTACCCTACTCTAAATCCGAACAAAAGATACTCTTTGATCAAAATGAGATTAAAAAACATGCTAAAGCTGATTTAGACTATAAAAAACGCCATAAAAGTTTAAAAAAAGATTACAGACCTGTTGGATACGCAGGAAGTGTCAAAAACCTAGAATTATTAAAATATAATGAAAAACTCAGATGTCAGGCACATAATGCCTGTTTAAATGACTTTGCCACAAGATGGATATCTGAAAAATCAAATATAAAAGCCTTTAAGAATGCAAAAATATGGCTGGAAAATTTAGTTGCTAAAAACAATAAAAGCATATTATTTAGTATGAACGCAAATAGCTGCTTTATAGACAAAATAGGCGGTGTTAAAAACTCATTTAATTACAGAAAATCTTGGCCAAAAAAGGCAAAACAAGTGATGAAAAAAGCAGGTTTAGTCGAGTTGGTAAATAATATGCAAAATAAACATATGAGCTTCGATGAAGCCTGGGAGCAAAAATAAAATGGAAAAAAAAGAACAACTCATTAAAGATATACAAAATCTTTTAAACAGTTATGATGGAGTACGCCCTACTTCAATTAACCAGGATTTACTAAGTTTTATGGATGAAAAAACACTTATCAGTATAATAGATTCTTTGTTAACACAAAAAGAAAAAAATAGTGAATCTGATGTAGAGTGGCTGGAACAATTTAAAACAAATTCATAAGATTGTTTATAAATGTTAGCGTTATTAACTATTTGTAGTGTATAATATAACAAATTAAAATATAGGGATATTACAATGAGTAATTTAGACTTAATTCAACTAACCGAACAAACGAAAAAGCTTACAGCTATGGTTGTAGAAGATGAAAAAGTAACCAATGAGCTTTTAAGTTCTACTTTCAAAAACTTTTTTGCAAAAGTTGATTCATGTTTTGATGGTGACAGTGCATTAAAAATTTATGAACAAAGTAAGCCAGATGTGGTATTTGTAGACATTATTATGTCAGGAATGGACGGGATTGAACTTTCTCGCAAAATTCGTGAGATCAATCCAAACCAAATCATTATTGTAATATCTGCAAGTAATGATATGGAAAAAATTTCTGAATCAATTGAAGTTGGTGTAAACAGCTTTATTCAAAAACCAATTGATACGAAAAAAATTATTGAGCTTTTAGGAAGTGTTGTTTCAATGATCGCTAAAAAGAAAAAAATAGAGACAAAAACATTTTCAATCTCTCTTCCTTTAGATCTATATGAAACAGTTAATGACAATGCAAAAGCTGAAAGTATTTCTAAAAATGCTGTCATTATTAGAGCTCTTCGCAGTTTTTATGAATAATAAATAAAGCATATAAAATTTATCTTTTTTTAAGGATATTGTCTATATAATTTCGGCTCAACAAAACTGTTGAGCTTGTGGCCCCG
>CAZDEM010000075.1:0-8384 GCA_964504315.1 uncultured Sulfurimonas sp. | reverse complement strand
TCTTGAGCCAATTCAGGCGTTGGTGACTCTACTTTTATTTTAAAATAATCTTTTGTATTTGACAAAGCGACATAAGCATTGTTCACCTTGAGATGATCATTTAAATCTAAAATATGCTTCTCGATTTTTTCATACCCTGAAGTATTCTTTTGAATTCTTTTGAGTTGTTCTACCAAAGCATCATTTGGTACATATCTTAGTTGAGTCAGCATTGCATCATTTTGCATATCTATTTCCTTATAAATTTTTAATGAAAAATAATAACAGTTTTTTGTAAATATTCAGTATGTATTTAGCTATTGATACTATAATTACATTACAAAGACTATATTCTAAATATTTAAAGAGAGAAATATAATGACTGAAGATATATTAAAAAAAATTAAACAACTACCGCCACTTCCTAAATCTGCTCTTCAAATAGAAGAAGTTTACAAGAACCCTGACAGTACATTTAATGACATGGCAAAAATTTTGGAAAAAGATCCACTTTTGACTGCAGATATTTTAAAAGCGGCAAATTCGCCTCTTTACGGTTTTTCTAGAGAGATAAACGCTATCAGTCAGGCAGTCGGTCTTTTTGGTATGGGTACCGTTCGTGGATTTGCATTGGCTTCTATTGTGAAAAAAAGTTTCACATTGGATTTGTCATCTTACGGTATCACAAATGAGATGTTCTCCGACTTGTCAAAAAAACAGCATGCACTGACTACTTCATGGTGCATAAAAAAAGAAAATAAGCTTTTGGGCATTTTATCCCCTGCTGCTTTTTTAGTAGAAATCGGAAAAGTGCTTATTGCTCAACAAATTATGACTGATAATAAAGAAGCAGAATTTAAAGCAGCCAGGAAGGAGCTAGGAGATGTTGAAGCTGCTGAGAGAGAAATAGTAGGCGTTGATACTCCTGAGGTGAGTGCTACAATTTTTGCACAATGGAAATTTGAAGAGGGGCTTGTTGATGTAATAAGAAACTGCCAAAACCCTGATGCCGCAAAAGAAGAAGACAAAAAAGCTGCACAAATTCTTCATGTAGTACGAGTTGCCGTTCCTATCAATGGAGTAGTAACAAATGAAAGCATTCAATCTGCCAAAGAGTTAATACAAAAGTATAAACTTGATATGGACAGCTTTGATATGGCTATTGAACATATAGAATAAAGAATAAAATTCATTGAAATCATTACTAATACGACTCACTCATGGCTTGAGTGAACAAGACATCGCAGAAGAGGAACTTCCCCTAGTACAGGAATGGCTTGAAAAAAAATACCTTACAAACAAACATAATATATATAAATTTAATTCCAAGTATCGCGCCGGAGTATTGGGACTAGTACAAAAAGGAACTGCCTACTTACATGTAATAGGCGAAAATGTCAAAGATCTTTTTATCAATGAAAATAATTTAGGTCTGGCCACGGAGGGCGATCTTGTGATTGCACAAAGGCTTCTCGGGCATAGAGGTCCTCCCAGTGCCAAAATTGTAGAGATCGTCGGACGAGAACAGACATACAGTATTGCTTACATAATAATGAAAGAAGGGCGCAAAGCGTTAGTGGAACTTAAAACAGAGTACCCTATTGGTGCTGAAATGACTCCTGAGGAACTTAATGCTTATGAAATTGGTGACTTATTTAAAATAGATAATCATGAAAACAAAATCATGGAAAAAATCGGTAACATAAAGGACCCAAAAGCTGATGAAAAAATTGTTCTTGCCCAGTTTAACAAGCATGATGAATTTGATGAAGAAGTTTTAAAAACTGCACGTTCTTTCAAGCCGGTAAATGCATCCAAATATCCTAAACGAAAAGACTTAAGAGAACTGACTTTTTGTACAATCGACCCTGTCACTGCAAAAGACTTTGATGACGCAATATATTGGGATGATAAGAATGCAACACTTTACGTTGCCATTGCAGATGTCAGTGAATATGTCACTCCTTTTGGTCCTATAGATACAGAGGCTATTTACAGAAGTTTTTCTATTTACCTGCCTCATCGTTCTATTCCCATGTTGCCGCGTGAACTGAGTGAAACATTATGTTCTTTGCAGCCACATGTCGATAGACTTGCCTATGTATTTGAAATTAAACTGGACTTAAAAACCCTTGAAATAGTAAAATCTGAAGTGTATGAAGCGCTTATGCATTCGGACAGAAGATTTAATTATGAAGAGATTGATCTCTTTTTCGAAAATAAACTCCAGGCAAAGACGAAAGAAGAAAAAGAGATATTTACCTGGATAAGAAAACTTAAAACTATAACAGACAGATTAAGAGCAAAGCGTCTGCAAGATGGCTTTGATTTTCATTCTACTGAAATAGAAATGACATTAGATGAAGATACGAACCTTGTTTCAACTACAGTGGCCCAAGAGACTCCGTCTCATGGACTTATAGAAGACTGTATGCTTTTAGCCAATAAAGAGGCGGCGAAGCGCTATAAAAGAGGACTTTTTAGAATTCATGAACCGCCAAGCCAGGCAAAACTCCAAAAGCTCTATCAAGAATTAGCCGGTATAGGCATACATATAGAAATTAAAAACACCATAAAAGAGACAATTGATGCCATCCAAAAACAGGCAAAAGAGATGGATATTGAGCCTGAAGTAGATACTTTGATTATTCAATCACAAATGCAGGCACGCTACTCTCCAATAAACGTCGGTCACTTCGGACTGGGTTTTAAAGAGTATACGCATTTTACATCACCTATTAGAAGGTACAGTGATTTAATCGTTCACAGACTCTTAAAAGCCATCAACAGAGGCGATACACAAGAGCAGTCTTATGTTTTAAGGAATATTGAGTCACTCAGTATGGCTATCAGTGAAAAAGAGCGTGAGGCAATGATTATTGAATCTGAATATAAAGCCAGAAAATATGCCAGATGGGCGCAAGACAACCTCAATAAAGAGTTCAAAGCAAGAATTACAGCAACAGACCCTGAACTCAAAGCAGAACTCCATGATGAAATTATTGGGGCAAGGCTTCATTTTACTGCGGGATCAGATGCTACACTCTTTGAGGATGTCCTCATCAGAATTGATAAAGTCAATATAGCAAGAGCAAGAATATATGCATCAGTGGTTGGGAAATTAGACAAATAATGTACAAAAATGAGCTAGATAAACATATACAGAACAAGAGTATCTCAAACAGTTTTGTTTTCTTTGGTGAAAGCAGTTTTTTGATAGACATGTATACAAAAATGCTTACAAATATAGAAGACGCAAATATACTCAGCTATTACCATGACGAGTATGACTTTAATTCTGCAAAAGCCCATCTTTCACAGGGTTCACTTTTTGGAGATAGAAATATTCTCATTATTAAAAGTGAAAAAAAAGTTCCAAAAAAAGATTTAGATTCGCTTCTGGAGTTGTGCGATAAAAATCCGGACAATATTTTTGTATATGCCTATTATGGTTCAGACCATAAGACATACAATAATAAAAAAACTTTTGCCAAGACGAATGCCATGAGTGTAAGATTTTTTCATCCAAAAGAGTATGAAGCACAAAATATTGTTTTTCAACTTGCGCAGGAAAAAAATGTCAATATTGATAAGTTTACAATTTCTCATCTGCTTAAAATTCATAATGGAGATGTTGCACTTGCATCAAATGAAATAGATAAATTTCGTGTATATGACAAAGTAATTACAACAAAAGATGTCGACAATTTGGTTTATGGGCTTGCAAGTATTAATCTTGATGATTTTATAAAAAAACTGCTTGACAAAAAAGATTTTCGCCCTGATTTACAAAATATATTAGAACATGGCGAAGATGAAATAAGAATTATCAGTGCAATAACTGCCTATTTGACACAACTATATATGTTTAATATTTACATTCGTATAAACGGTGCGCCTAATGCTTTAGAAATTTTAGGTTACCCTGCGCCCTCTTTTGTAGTTGAACAAAAAGCATCTGCGGCGATCAAAATCAAACCACAAACGTATTTAAAACTTCACGAACTGCTCTTAAATAGTGAACTTCAGATGAAAAGTTCAAATGTAGATAAAAGCGCAATTCTCCTTTCAAGCTTAATCCGATTACAAAAACTGCTTTAGAAAACTATTTTTAAATATTTATAGTGTATAATTGCATTATGAATAATTATACAGACATATTACGACAGCACCATTTAAAGGCAACGCCTCAAAGATTAGAAATTGCAAATGCACTTGGTTGTAATGGGCACATGACAATAGAAAAGCTGTATGAAGTCATGTTAAAAAAGTTTAATTCAATTTCACTTGCTACTATTTATAAAAATATTAATCTGATGATAGAGAATGCTTTTATACAGGAAGTGAAAATTCCAAATGAAAAATCAGTATATGAACTTACAAAAGAGACACATTCCCATGTAGTATGCAGACAATGTAATGAAATTCAGGACATTACACTAGACTTGTCGCAAACAGCACAACTTGCTTCACAAACTTCTCATTTCAAAATTGACAAAGCAGATTTGGTTTTATCCGGACTTTGCCAAAAGTGTCAACAACTTTAACATACACTCAGAACAATTTCTGTATAATACAGCATTAATTTTTCCAAGAAGGAATCCCAATGCGTGGTTATAAAATTTTTGCTGGTTCTGCTAGTGTTGATTTTGCAAAAGAAGTTTGTAGTATTTTAGATGTTCCATTAGCAAAAGCTGATGTTAAAAAGTTTAGTGATGGTGAAATTTCAGTTCAAATTGCTGAATCTGTTCGTGGTCGTGATGTATTTATTGTTCAATCAACAGGAGCACCTTCAAATGATAATTTGATGGAACTCCTTATTATGACAGATGCATTAAAGCGCTCATCAGCTTCAAGTATCACGGCAGTTGTACCATACTATGGTTATGCTAGACAAGACAGAAAAGCTGCTCCTCGTGTACCAATTACTGCAAAACTTGTAGCAAATTTATATGAGACTGCCGGAATTGACAGAGTTGTCACAATAGACCTTCATGCCGGACAAATTCAAGGATTTTTTGATATTCCGGTTGACAATCTTTATGGTTCTATCACTTTTGAGCAGTATATAAAAAGTAAAAATCTAAAAAATCCTGTTATTGCTTCTCCTGATATCGGTGGAGTTGCTCGTGCCCGTTACTTTGCGTCACGTATGGGGCTTGAGATGGTTATAGTTGATAAGCGTCGTGAAAAAGCCAATGAGAGTGAAGTAATGAATATTATCGGTGATGTTGAAGGAAAAGATGTCATCATGATAGATGATATGGTCGATACTGCAGGGACAATGGTAAAAGCTGCAACGGCACTCAAAAACAAAGGTGCAACTTCGGTTATGGCATGTGCAACACACGGAGTTCTGAGTGGAAAAGCGTATCAAAATCTTGAAAATGGTGAACTTGATGAACTTATCATCACAAATACACTAGAATCACAACCAAGTTCTAAAATTAAAGTATTAACCGTTGCTCCACTTTTTGCTGAAGTAATTCGCAGAGTGTATCACAACGAGAGTGTAAACAGTCTTTTTGCATAGGAATATCATTGAAAAATATTAGAAACTTCTCTATCATTGCCCATATAGACCATGGGAAAAGTACCTTGGCCGACAGAATTATACAAGAGTGCGGTTCTGTGACTGAACGGGAAATGGGTACACAGATGATGGATACCATGGATATAGAACAAGAACGCGGTATTACTATTAAAGCGCAATCTGTTCGTCTTGACTATGTTAAAGATGGTGAGCACTATATACTTAATCTTATAGACACACCGGGTCATGTTGATTTTTCTTATGAAGTAAGTAAATCTTTGGCATCTTCAGATGGAGCACTACTTATTGTTGATGCTGCACAAGGTGTTGAAGCACAAACTATTGCAAATGTCTATCTTGCCCTTGATAATGATCTTGAACTTATTCCTGTTATAAACAAGATAGATTTACCTGCTGCGGAACCTGAACGCGTAGCTGAAGAGATAGAAGAAGCTATTGGAATCGATGCAACTGATGCTTGTCTTGTTTCAGCAAAAACAGGTGTTGGGATAAGAGAGCTTATAGATGCTATAGTAGATAGAATTCCAGCACCCATTGGAGATCCTGAAGCTACCACTAAAGCGATTATTTATGATTCCTGGTTTGATTCTTATCTTGGTGCCTTAGCACTTGTTCGTGTTTTTGATGGACAGATTACTAAGGGTCAAAATATCAAACTTATGAGTAACGGCGAAGAGCATCACGTTTTAGATTTAATGTATCCACATCCTATGAAAAAAATAAAAACTAAAGCTATTGAGTGTGGTGAGATTGGGATTGTTGTTCTTGGTCTTAAAGAGGTAGCAGTTATAAATGTTGGTGATACTATCACTGACGTAAAGAACCCTGCTACTGAACCAGTTGGAACTTATGAGCCTGCTAAACCATTTGTATTTGCTGGAATCTTCCCAATCGACACAGACAAGTTTGAAGACCTTCGTGATGCACTAGATAAACTAAAGCTCAATGATTCTTCTCTTTCTTATGAACCTGAAACGTCAGTAGCACTTGGTTTTGGCTTTCGTGTAGGTTTTCTTGGAATGCTTCACATGGAAGTTGTCAAAGAAAGACTTGAAAGAGAGTTTAATCTTGATTTAATTGCTTCTGCCCCTTCTGTTATCTATAATGTATACTTAAATAATGGTGACTTTGTGAATGTTCAAAATCCTTCAGAACTTCCAGAAGTAAACAAAATTGATAGAATAGAAGAACCCTATGTAAGAGCTACCGTTATTACACCTAGTGAATATGTAGGCAATATCATAACACTTCTTGTAAACAAACGCGGAACACAAACGAAGATGACTTACTTAAATGAAGACAGAGTAATGCTTGAGTATGAAGTACCAATGAATGAAATAGTTATGGATTTTTATGATACTCTAAAATCAATCTCAAAAGGTTATGCATCATTTGATTACGAACCTATTGGCTTTAAGGTTGGTGACCTTGTTAAACTTGATATCAAAGTTGCAGGAGAAGCTGTAGATGCGCTAAGCGTCGTAGTACCTAGGACTCAGGCTCTTTCTCGTGGTCGTATTTTGGTTAAAAACATGAAAGAACAAATTCCTAGACAACTTTTTGAAGTAGCTGTTCAAGCATCTTTAGGAAGCCAAATTATCGCTCGTGAAACTGTAAAATCAATGGGTAAAAATGTAACTGCCAAATGTTATGGCGGAGATATTACCCGTAAACGTAAACTGCTTGAAAAACAAAAAGCCGGTAAAAAACGTATGAAGTCTATCGGAAGAGTACAGCTTCCACAAGAGGCTTTCATGTCCGTACTAAAAATGGATTAGAGCATCTATTATGAAATGTATATTGTGTGAAAGTTATGCTTTTACACATATATGTTCCACATGCCAGATAAACTTTCTCTCCCCCTCTCTATACAAAAGAAAACTCTCTAACGGTGTTGATATCATTTCTTTTTACAATTATGAAGAAATAAAAGAACTGCTTTTTACCAAACATACTGATGTAGGTTTTTATATTTATAATATTTTAGCTCAACTCAGCTTTAAGAAATTTGCTGAGGAATTTCATACAAAAGAAAAATATATATCTTTAGCAGTGGATGATACAATCAAAAGCGGTTATTCGCATACAGCAATATTAAATCACGCTCTAAAAACATATAATATCAACCCACTCTATAATAAGCTTCGGGCAAAGAACAGTGTTTCATACTCAGGAAAGAGCAAAATGTTCAGGCAGGAGAATCCAAGAAATTTTCAATTAAAAAAGTTCAAAAGTGATAATATAATTTTGGTAGATGATATTGTTACAACAGGTCAAACACTTACTCAAGCCTGTGCAAAAGTTGAAGAACAAGGCAAAACCGTCAGCTTTTGCCTTACCTTAACAGATGTAAGTTTAAAATAGTCCTTTAAAAAGATTTCCGACATCTTTTCCTATTCTTTTTTGTATCTCTTTTTTAATGGCTTTCGTTGCCTCTTTTTTGATAATCTTTTTCGCATCTACCCCGATTTTCGGTCTGTTAATGTTCCCTTTTAAAGTAATACTCAAAGGATTACCGTTAGCATTAATATCAATTTTTGAATCAATTGTATTGGCTTTAGAGTCTATTCTTGTATTTTTTGTCTGAATGAATGATGTATTTGATTTTAAATCAAGTGAAGCAATGATTTTTTCTTTATTGATTTTTGCATTCACATCACCTTTAAAGATTTGTTTATATAAATCAATATGTGCGTATTGTTTTGTCAAATCAAGTACCTGATTATGCATAAATGTACCATTTGAAAGCAAGCCTTTAAAATCACCTTTGGCATCGGCTAAATTATATACCAGTTTACCGTCAATAGCAGATTTAAATCCTTTTGACTAAATCATTATATCAAATATCACA
>CAZDEM010000074.1:0-8500 GCA_964504315.1 uncultured Sulfurimonas sp. | reverse complement strand
CCTTTATAATCATCAAGTGTACCATCCATGGAAAAGTCTAAACTTCCACCGCTAAATTTAGACAAAACAAAGAGTTTTTCCATGAATTTATCATTGAAATTCTTCCCATATAAATGAAATGTGTTGTTTTCTAGTTTAAATCCTGCGTTACCCTTTTTGTGCATAAGCTGTGCTGTTAAAATATTATTATAATACTGTAGATGCATCGTATCGGAAATAACATATCTCCTGCTGCCGAGATAGAGATATGAATTTATTGCATCTATTGAAAGCTTCAGTTTGCTTTTACCTGAACTTGACTGTGCTATTTGTTTCGTAAAATCAATGATTGCATCAATATTTAAGCCGGTATCGTGCATTTTTATTTTAATATCTTTATTTATTTTTACATTGATATTTTTGTTCACAGTGAGATAAATTTCATGCTCTTTGGTAATCTCTCCAGAAATACTATAGCGGGTAATTTTTTTATCTTTATTAACAAGTAAAGAATAAGGGTAGCGTATATTTGCGTTAAACTGAGTATACAGGGCATCACTTTTTTTATAAAAACTGATTTCTCCCTCATTAAGTTTATATTTTTGCAAAAAATGTGATTTTTTTGCTATTGTTGCAAGAGAACCCAGCGTCAGTCTCCATTGTTCACTGCTTGAAACAAACGTAGCCTCCAGCTCTTTTGAATTAATTGTAATATTGTCGCCGTCAATATATCCACCAAGCAATATTTTGTTGTTTTCATACAAAACCTCACCTGTGTCTGGATTTTTTAGTATAAAATCGCTCAAACTTATATGCGCTTTTTTAGAATTAAAATCATAATTTGCATAAATCTTCGTACTGATATATTGGCTTATTTTCAGTAGCGTATGCTTTAAGTAAACGCTCTCTTCCTCAAAACTGATATAAAAATCTTTTGCTTTATATTCTGAACCGTTTACACTAAAGTAGATATCGGCATTAGAAGAAACTGATAAAAACTTATTATATGTTATCTTTAACGGCGTGACAGTTTGGGATAACTCTATGCCGCCGTATTTTAATTTGAGTAAATCTACATCCAAATTCATTTGCGCTGTTTTTAGATGAATCATTCCGTTAGCATATCCATTTGCCATTTTATCGACTTTGAAAAATGTTACAGGTATTTTTGCCCTAAGAGTATTTAAATCAAAATCAACTAAAATCTTATCGAGCGTCACTTGCTTGTTTTTGTATTTCCATTGAGATTTTTGAATGTCAATTGTATCTTGTTTGGGATCAATATTGTATGCAATATGCAGAGGTGTTTTGTCCGTTATAAGTGACAAATCATGAGTCTGTATTTTATGAAAATCAAGATTGATAACTCCGGCAGATTTTTTTGCATTAAAGGTTACATGTACATCAGCTTGAGCAATATCTTTGTATTGTGCATTCATTTTATCTATCGTTACATCATAATTATCAAGATGTATATGCGTGTCATAAATGTCTATATTGAGACCAAGATAATCAAAATTTGCTTTTTTTGTATAAAAGTCGCCTTTTGCATCAACATTGATCGTGCGCAGATTAACTGTTATAATGAGATTTGTAGCAACTTTGCCTTTTCTTTGTAAAAAAGGCAGTTTTATGTCGTAGGTGCTTAATACATGTAGCATATCTTTGTTGAGCATGCCGTCAAACAATAGATGCAGCGTTAGAAGTTCTTCTTTTTTGCTAAAATCTATTTTCAGCCAGCTTTTGTCTAAATTCATACCATAAGAGTAGGGTTTTTGTGGTCTTATATATAAAACACCGTTTTTAAACTCAAGGTTAGTCTGAGCTGTATGTACAGCATCAAGTTTCGGATTATAAGCATAAGAGAGTTTTTTACCGACCGCTTTGATATAGATATTTTTATAGGCATTTTTTAAATCTGCATAATTTATAAAACCATTAAATTTTTTAATATCCAAATGCTGCATCTTAATAGCGGTATATGCCCAATATATAACTTCTTTTGGCAAATGTGCCATTTTAATTAAGTAGGATATATCAGATATACTTTTATTGCTGTGAACATTATATACAAGGCGCTGTGAATCTGCTACAGAATAAAAAGTCAGGTTCGCGTCATTATGAATATCAAGATTTACTTCTGTATATATTTTTTTTGCATTTGTATCAAAAATTACAATGCCTTTTGCCTGTAAGGCTCTTTTTTTATCTGTGAAATTATCTATGGAAATTTTTAACAGATGTGATTTAAAATAAATTTTTGACTCTAAATTCAAAGTAGGAGACTTGAGAACTAAAAAACCTTGGTCATCGCTTGTGTATTTAAATGAACCAGAGGCATTGTTTACATGTAAAGTGTTGATGACAATAGAATGAAACCAATTTGTAGTTTGTAAAATAACTTTAAGCGATTTGCTAATCTCTTTAAAGGTAGTGTGATGTTGAGTTTTGCTGTTTGTCGTATCAATTTTTAACTCTTGCACAGAGATATTGAGCCTGTTGTCCCATTTAATATAAATATTTTTTACATGAACATTTGATATAGAAACATTATCAAGATATAATCCGTTTTGTAAAACTATAAACAAACCAATACAAAGAATAAACATGAAAGTAAAAACACTTACTATACTTACATATGTTTTAGCAATAATTTTCGCGATTGTTTTATCTCTCATGTATTACCTTAATAAACCTATTTACACACCAAAAGTTCTCTACATTCCTGCAGGTTCTATTAATAAAATTATAACACAATTGCAGTCTAAAAATTACGATGTTTGTAAAATTGATTCTTTCATATTAAGGCTTCTTGGTTCCCCTCAAAGCGGATGGATAGATATGCAGACAAATAGTAATACTAAAGCAGATTTTCTATACAAACTGACAACATCAAAAGCAGCCTTACAAAATGTAACATTAATACCCGGAGAAACTACATATGTCTTTTTGAATCAACTTGCACAAAATCTTGGATTAGACAGAGAAAAACTGCAAAATGAATTTGATAAATATGCACCGACGAAAGAGGGCGTCTTTGTTCCCAATACATATAAACTTCCTGTAGGTATAACAGAAGAAGAACTTATTAAAGTGTTACTTAATATCTCACATAAAAAAATGAAAGAGCTTTCTGTAAAGTTTTTTGGTACCTATAATGAAAAAAAATGGTTTCAATATGTAGCAATAGCTTCTGTAATACAAAAAGAATCGGCCAATACAGCCGAAATGCCTCTTGTGAGTTCTGTTATATATAATAGAATAAAAAAAGGAATGAAGTTGCAAATGGACGGAACTCTTAATTATGGCAAATACTCTCATCAAAAGGTAACACCATATAGAATCAAAAACGACACTTCTACCTACAATACATATAAGCACAGAGGGCTTCCGGACACACCTGTGTGTAATGTGAGCATAGAAGCGATCAGGGCTGCAATATTCCCTAAAAAAACAAATTATCTCTATTTTATGAAATCTAAAAATGGAATGCATAATTTTACATGTAACTATTCTACACATTTACGTAATATTAGACGTGCTACAAAATGAAACAAAATAGAAATATAGTGTAATCTTTTCGCTGGGTTTACCAATATTACTTATCTTAGTGTTATTATTTAGATTGTAAAATTCATAAAGTGTAGAAATTTGTGAATAAAAATATTAATCACGAGGACAGAACATGTCAAAAATTATTTGGTCAAAAATTGATGAAGCTCCGGCTTTAGCAACATATTCACTTTTACCGATTGTAAATGCTTTTACAAAAGAAGCAGGTGTAGAAGTAGTAACTAGTGATATTTCACTGGCAGGCAGAGTTTTAGCGGCAATGGGTCTTGCTGAAGATGAATTAGCTAAGTTAGGTGAATTAGTACAAAAACCGGAAGCTAATATAATTAAGCTTCCAAACATTTCGGCTTCTGTCGGGCAATTAAAAGATTGTATCGCTGAACTTCAGTCTCAAGGATATGATATTCCTAATTATCCTGAAAATCCTGCAAATGCAGAAGAAGAAGCGACTCAAGCAAAATACAGCGCATGTCTTGGTTCTGCAGTTAATCCTGTTCTTCGTGAAGGAAATTCTGACAGACGTGCTGCTACAGCTGTTAAAAAGTATGCTCAAAAGCATCCGCACAGATTAAAGCCGTTTGCTGAAAATTCTAAAGCATATGTAGCACATATGAATGGTAACGGAGATTTTTACGGAAATGAAAAATCTGTAACTATGGCAAAAGGTCAAAAAGTTACAATTGCACTTAATGGTAAAGAATTGAAGACTATTGATGCACTTGATGATGAAATTTTAGATGGTACATTTATGTCTGTTGCAAAATTACGTTCGTTTATTCAAAAAACTATTGATGAAGCAAAAGAAAAAGATGTTTTATGGTCTATTCACCTTAAAGCAACTATGATGAAAATTTCTGACCCTATTATGTTTGGTCATGCATTTCAAGTATTTTTCAAAGATGTATTTACTAAATATGCAGATGTATTTGCTGAAGTGAAAGTGAATCCAAATCTTGGTATGAGCGACTTAGAGAAAAAAATAGCAGGTCATCCGAAAGAAGCTGAAATCAAAGCAGCATTCCAAGCAATTGTTGATTCTGATAATCCTGAAATTGCAATGGTTGATTCTGATAAAGGTACAACAAACTTCAATGCACCAAATGATGTAATTATTGATGCTTCTATGCCGGTTGTTGTACGTGAAGGCGGGAAACAATGGAATCGTAAAGGTGATGCAGTTGAATGTGTTGCTGTAGTTCCGGATTCTACTTATGCAATGTTTCATGAAGAGATGGTTGCAGATTGTGTTAAAAACGGACAATTTGATGTAACTACTATGGGTAATGTTGCAAATGTTGGTCTTATGGCACAAAAAGCGGAAGAGTATGGTTCTCATCCAACTACTTTTGAACTTGCTCAAAGCGGTAAAGTTACTGTAACTGCTGAAGATGGTACAGAACTTATGAGTTTTGATTGTGAAGCTGGTGATATATGGAGAATGTCTCGTGCAAAAGATATTCCAATTAAAGACTGGATTCGATTAGCAGTTGAAAGAGCTCGTTTAACAGGTCTTCCGGCAGTATTCTGGCTTGATGAAGACAGAGCGCATGATGCTGAGATGATCAAAAAAGTAAATAAATACCTAAAAGAGCACGA
Source organism: uncultured Sulfurimonas sp. (assembly GCA_964504315.1). Taxonomy (GTDB): domain Bacteria; phylum Campylobacterota; class Campylobacteria; order Campylobacterales; family Sulfurimonadaceae; genus Sulfurimonas. The sequence continues at coordinate 3,352 of CAZDEM010000074.1, read as the reverse complement.
TACAACAGGTCTAGATATTAAAACTATGGATGTTGCTTCAGCTACAAGATTTACAAATGAAAGAGTAAGAGCCGGCAGAGATACAATTTCTGTAACAGGAAATGTTCTTCGTGATCACTTAACTGATATGTACCCGATTTTAGAGCTTGGAACATCTGCAAAAATGCTTTCAATTGTTCCATTATTAGCAGGCGGTGGTCTTTTTGAAACTGGTGCAGGTGGATCAGCTCCAAAACACGTTGACCAATTCTTAGAGTGCGGTCACTTACGTTGGGATTCACTAGGTGAATTCTTGGCACTTGCTGAGTCACTTAGAATGATGTATCAAAAAAGTGAAAACACTAAAATCGGTGCATTAACAGAAGGTCTTGATAAAGCAAACGAAGGATACCTTGATAACGATAAAGCTCCTTCAAGAAAATGTGGAGAGCCAGACAATAAAGCATCTCACTACTGGGTAGCTCGCTACTGGGCTGAGGCTCTTAGCACAGAGACTGCTGATACTGCTTTAGCTGATAAATTCACTCCAATAGCAGAGGAACTTATTAAAAATGAAGAAAAAATTCTTTCTGAGTTAGCAGCTGCAGAAGGAAAGCCTCAGGATATTGGCGGTTATTTCCATCCAAATGACGAAAAAGCTGCAAATGCTATGCGTCCATCTGCGACACTTAACGCAATTATTGACGCTATATAGTTCTTTAATTATTTGAAACTACATGCTTTGTGCATGTAGTTTTCACTTTTTATATGCAGCCTGTGTAAAGCTTTATATAAAAGGTGAAATTAACACACCTTACAATGATGTTTAGTATACTTAAGTGTTATGTGTTCGCACATGTTGTTTAAGTGTATCTTATCAGTCATCATAGTAATTAATATTAAGGAGCATATATGAGTCAAGGAAAAAGAGTAGGGATAGTAGGTGCTGGTAATGTTGGCGCAACAGTAGCCTACTCTCTGGCAATGCTTGGATCATGTCATGAAATTATACTTCGCGACAATAAGATAGATGTAGCAAAAGGAAAGGCTCTTGATATGTCTCAGGCAGCTTCTGCTGTAAGAAGTCATACTGTAGTAAGTGTTGCTGAAGAGATGTCAGATTTAGTTGATTGTGATGTCGTTGTAGTAACTGCAGGGAGCCCAAGATTACCGGGTATGAGTCGTGATGATTTACTGATGATAAATGCAAAAATCACAAAAGAAGTAATTGAAGGTATTGCAAAATATTCTCCAAATGCAATTGTAATTATGGTCTCAAACCCACTTGACGCTATGACATATGTAGCACTCAAAGAGAGTGGATTTGACAGAAGTCGTGTTATAGGAATGGCTGGAATACTTGATAGTTCAAGAATGGCTGCATTTATTCAAGAAAAGCTTGGATACGGCGGTGGGCAGATTCGTGCTTCTGTTATGGGTGGTCACGGAGATGACATGGTACCTCTTCCTCGTTATTCTACTGTAGCAGGTGTTCCTCTCTCAGATGTACTTACTAACGATGAAATAGCTGAAATTGTTGACAGAACGCGTCATGGTGGTGCTGAAATAGTTGGTTATTTAAAAACAGGCTCAGCATACTATGCTCCTGCAAAATCAACAGCAATAATGGTAGATGCGATACTTAAAGATACAAAACAGATTCATCCGTGTGCAGTATGTTTAGAAGGTGAATACGGTTACAGCGATGTTGTTTCCGGTGTTCCTGTAATGCTTGGGGCCAAAGGTGCTGAAAAAATCATCGAGGTAACTCTTGATGAAAAAGAAAAAGCAATGTTCGCTCAATCTTGTAAATCTGTTCAAGATTTAATAGATACTTTAAATGAAAATAAATTTTTTGAAGGGAAATAAATAATGAAAACTCGTATAGAAAAAGACACAATGGGAGAAATTGAAGTACCTCAAGATGCTTATTGGGGAGCTCAAACACAAAGAAGTATTCAAAATTTTAAAATTGGTGAAGAAAAAATGCCATACGAAATTACTCGTGCATTTTCATACCTGAAAAAAGCAGTAGCACTTGTCAATAAAGACCTTGGAAAACTTGATGCTAAAAAAGCCGATGCAATTGCGCAGGCTGCTGATGATATGTTAGCAGGTAAACTTGACGGAAATTATCCTTTAGTTGTATGGCAAACAGGTTCAGGTACGCAATCAAACATGAACAACAACGAAGTGCTTGCAAATCGTGCGACTGAAATACTTGGCGGTGATTTTACAAAAGAAAAACTTGTTCACCCTAATGATGATGTAAACAAGTCACAATCCTCAAATGATACATACCCGACAGCTTTACATGTAGCAGCTGTTATTGCTGTTGAAGAACAACTGCTTCCTGCTATTGCTAAACTTAAAGCAACGCTTCAGGCAAAAAGTGAAGAGTTCGCTCATATAGTAAAAATCGGTCGTACACACTTGCAGGATGCAACTCCGTTAACGCTTGGACAAGAGATAAGCGGATGGGTTGAAATGTTAAATAAGTCTGAGAAAATGGCTAAAGATTCACTTGAAGCTGTTAGAGAACTCGCACTTGGCGGTACAGCAGTTGGAACAGGCCTGAATGCTCACCCTGAACTCGGCGAAAGAGTTGCTAAAAAATTAAGTGAACTTACCGGACATGATTTTATCACTGCAGCAAACAAGTTTCATGCACTTACTTCACACGATGCACTTGTTTTTGCTCATGGTGCGCTTAAAGCACTTGCGGCAGATATGATGAAAATCGCAAATGATGTGAGATGGTTGGCATCAGGTCCGCGTTGTGGTTTAGGTGAAATCGAGATTCCTGCGAATGAGCCGGGATCTTCAATTATGCCGGGTAAAGTAAATCCTACACAAAGTGAAGCAGTAACAATGGTTACTTGTCAAGTTATGGGTAATGATGCAACAATCGGTTTTGCAGCTTCACAAGGTAACTTTGAATTAAATGTTTTTAAACCTGTTATCGCTTACAACTTCTTGCAATCAGTGCGTCTTTTAAGTGACTCTATCGTTTCATTTAATGACAATGCAGCTGTTGGAATAAAACCTGTTGAGAGTAAAATAGATCATTATTTACATGATTCACTTATGCTTGTAACAGCATTAAATCCGTATATTGGATATGAAAATGCAGCTAAAATTGCAAAAACTGCGCATGCAAATAACTCTACATTAAAAGAAACAGCTGTTGAACTGGGTCTTTTAACACCTGAACAGTTTGACGAATATGTAAAACCAGAAGAGATGATTACGCCTAAAGCTTAAAAGCTAATGCAAGCGAGGAACTAAATTCCGAGTCGTATAAGGACTAAAGGTCAGTGCAGAAAAAAACTAAATTTTTTTCTGCCAAGGCGTAAACATCCCCAATTTAAAA
>CAZDEM010000073.1:0-8546 GCA_964504315.1 uncultured Sulfurimonas sp. | reverse complement strand
GAGTTGCTTTATGAATCATATTTGAAAAAAATAGAGCAGTTTTCACAAAAGTAGGATAAATTATGAACTTAAGTTTTATGTGGCATATGCACCAGCCTGATTATCGTAATGAAAAGGGAATTATGCAGATGCCGTGGGTATTTTTGCATGCTATAAAAGACTACTATGACATGCCGTGGATGCTCAGTCGATATAAAAATATACAAGCAACATTTAATATAACTTCCCCTTTGATAGAGCAGTTAAAACTTTATTATAAAAATCCTCAAAACTCAGACAAATTTTTATCACTTTGGCTGCAAAATCCGTCTTCTTTAAAAACACAAGAGAGGCAATGGCTTGTAAAAATTTGTAAAAGTTCTCAGTTTGACACGATGGTAAAAGGTTTGCCCCGTTATGAAGAGCTTTATAAAAAAGAATTTTTTAATGATGATGAGTTGATAGATTTAGAAGTGCTGTTTATACTCTCTTGGTGTGGAATATACCTTAAAAAAAATAGTTTACATGTAAAAAACCTACTGCAAAAGGAAAGAAATTATACAAACGAGGATAAAGCAGAACTTTTAGATGCATTGTCAAAATTTATAGGCGGAATTTGGAAGTTTTACAAAGAACTTTATAATGAAAAACGTATAACAATCAGTACAACACCTTTTTATCATCCGATTCTGCCGCTGCTGCTTGATATGCAAAACGCCAAAAGAGCAAATGCACATACGCAGATACCGCAAAATTATGAAAAACTTGAAGAAGATGCACTTTTACAGGTACAAAAGGCAAAAGATTTGTTTTGCGATACCTTTGGCTATACGACAGATGTTTTTTGGCCTGCAGAGGGGGCAGTTGATGAAAAGAGTGTAAAACTTTTAAAATCTCTTGGTATTAATTTTATAGCAACAGATGAAGAAATACTCTATAAGTCTTTAAACTCAAAGAGCAAAAAGCTTATTTACACACCCTATAATTATAATAATATGCTCATGGGATTTCGTGATCATACATTGAGTGATTTGATAGGTTTTGAATATAGATATAAAGAGGCTAAAGAGGCTGCGCAAGATTTCATCTTTCAACTGCAGCAGATTCAAAACATAAATGACAATGCAACTGTTTTTGTCATACTAGACGGAGAAAATGCCTGGGAGTTTTATAAAAATAACGGTTTTGATTTTTTTGAATCACTCTACAGTGCATTGGAAAAAGCATCTTGGTGTAAAACGTTAACAATGGATGAGGTAAAAAGCCTGCCTTTTCGTGAGCTTATTAACTTGGTGCCGGGAAGCTGGATAAACGGCTCTTTTGATACCTGGGTCGGAGAGAGTGAAAAGACAAGAGCCTGGGAGCTGCTTTTTTTAACAAAAAAAGATTATGAACATCACAAAGAGTCCTTAAGTGAAGATACAAAAGCAAAAATAACAGATAATTTTTTGGCGGCAGAGTGCTCTGATTGGTTTTGGTGGTATGGAAGCGACCATTATACAAATTTTTCCGCTGAATTTGATGAAATATTCCGCAGGCATCTGATAAATATTTATCACTTAATCGGCATTTCAGTACCCAATGATTTGTATATACCTATAAGTAAAAATCAAAGCAGTACAAAATTTTGGATAAAACCGCAGTCAAAAATAACACCGAATATAGACGGAAAAAGAGGCTCGTTTTTTGAGTGGATGGGTTGCGGTGTTATAGATGAGAGTAAAGTTTTTTCAACAATGCAGTCAAATTCAGGACCGATAAAAAAAATATATTACGGGCAGGATAATAATAATCTCTATTTTGCTTTTGAGGGTGATATAAAAAAGTTGTGCAAAAAGGGTATGATTAACATTATCATTGATCCGCTCGGATTGAGTACAAAAATATCTTTTCATCAAAAAGAGACTTTGGTGCAAGGTATAAAAATAAAATCTGCATGTAAAGAGTGGCTGGAAATAAGTTTAAGTAAAAATAAAATAAAGCAAAAGAAAATTTGGTTAAGATTTGAGATAGAAGAGAGTTCTACATCTTTGCAGACTTTACCGAGTTTTGGCGAACTTGCAATAGATTTGCAGGATGATTACGCCAAAAACTGGTTTATATAAGGGAAAAAATGAAAAAAGTATCTTTATTATTCGGTATTCATATGCATCAGCCCGTAGATAATTTTGACGAGGCGGTACAAAAAGCGGTAGAACTTTGTTATGAGCCGTTTTTTCAGACAATGCTCAAATATCCGAAATTTAAATTTTCCCTGCATTGCAGCGGTTGGCTGCTAGACATTATTAAAACAGAGTATCCGAAACTTTTTGAAAATATGCAGACTTTAACAAAACAAGGCTCCATAGAGTGGTTTAGCGGAGGCTATTATGAACCGGTGCTCGGCTCCATTCCTTCAAAAGACAGACGTGCACAGATAAAAAAGCTTAACAATTATATAAAAAAACATTTTAAAGTCAAACCGCAGGGATTATGGCTTACCGAGAGAGTCTGGGATTCTTCTTTAGTAAAAGATCTACATGTAAGCGGCATAAAATATGCAATGGTGGATGATTACCATTTTACAAGCAACAGATATGATGCAGACAAAATGAATGGTTATTATGTGACTGAAGATAACGGGGATGATTTGGCTCTTTTTCCTATATCAAAAAAGTTGAGATACTCTTTGCCTTTTTCCAATGCCAGCGATGCTGTCGCGGCTGTTTTAGAGTATCAAAAAGAAGAAAATTCTGCAGCTGTTATTTTTGACGATGCCGAGAAATTCGGGCTTTGGCCCGATACAAATAAATGGGTTTATGAGCAAAAATGGTTACAAGAATTTGTTGAAGCTGTTTTAGAGAATGAGGAGATTATTCCACAGCATTACAGTGAATATATACAAAACAACAACTCTTTGGGACTTGCCTATTTAGACAACTGCTCTTATGAGGAAATGGGAGAGTGGAGTCTGCAGACAGAAGATGCATTGGAATTTAAAAAAGCTAAGCAAAAAGCGGCTCCTTACAGCATTAAAGGCGGTATTTGGAAGAACTTTTTTATAAAATACCATGAGAGTAATTATCTTCACAAAAGAATGCTGTATTTGAGTTCACAACAAAAATATTATGACAAATACGCAATGGATGCACTCTACAGACTCCAAACAAATGATGTTTTTTGGCATGGTGTTTTTGGAGGTTTTTATCTGCCGAGTCTGCGTGATAATGCCTATAAATATCTTCTTGAAATAGAACAAGCACAGCAAGAAATAAGTTTTGAAGTGTTGGATATTGACAAAGACGGATATGAAGAGCTTAAAGTCGTTACACCCTTACTAAGTATGCTTTTTTCAACTAAAAACGGTGCGCAGATGGTGGAATTTGGCTCATTTGATACTCTTTTTAACTGGCAAAATACCATTATGAGAAGGAAAGAGACCTATCATGAAGAGATTTTACATGCAGAACAAAAAGAGAAAGACCACGGCAAGGAAGTTATAAAGACAATCCACAACAGAGATATAAAAGCAGATGAATCTTTAAAGAGTGAGTTGATATATGACTGGCATGCCAAAAATTCATTTATTGAACATTTCTCCTGCAGTGAATTCAGCTTGGAGCGTTTTAAAAATCTAACTTTTCAAGAGGTAGGTGATTTTGCAAATATGCCTTTTGTACTAAAAAACAAAAGCTTTGTACGCAAGGGCGGTATCTATTTGGATGGAGAAAAATATCCTTCAAAACTGAAAAAGAGCTATCTTTTTGATGTCAATAAAGTCTATTTTAACAGTAAATTTAAGACTACATGTAGTTCAAAATTATATTTTGCACAGGAGTTTAATTTTCATTTTGCACATCCTGATAAAGTAACTTTCAATGGTGAAACAGTGCAAAACGGTTTGAGCGAATATGATGTCGACAGATTAGTCATCAAAGATGATTTTACTAAAAAAATGTTAATAATTACAGTCAATCAAAAGTGTAATATTTTTGCTTTTGTACTCAATACGGTTTCACACTCTGAACGCGGTTTTGAAAAAATTCCACAACAGATCAGTTTTATTTTTACAAGTAGTTTTGTATTGAAACTGCAATTAGAATTTACTTTGGAAATCCGCAATGTCTGAAATACGTTATGATAAACTGCATAATAAATATGTCATTATCGCGCCTGAACGTCTGCACCGTCCAAATGTCGCAAAAAGAGAAGCTTTGGAGTCCGAGAAAAAGAATTGTCCTTTTTGCGAAGGACATGAAGATTTCACGCCTCCTGAAATTTTTGCATTAAGAGATAACGGGGCAAATGAAAAAGGCTGGCGGACAAGAGTCGTGCCCAATCTTTATAAAGCAGTACAGATTGAAGAAGAAGATGTTTCGCAAAGAAACGGATTTTTTGAGTACATAAAAGGTTTCGGCGCACATGAAATTATTATAGACACGCCCTGTCATGCGTGTAGAATTTCCACTCTTTCACAAAAAGAAATTTTAGACTGGCTGCGTACTATAAATGCACGGATAGATGACTTGAGTAAAGATAAAAGAATCATCTCTTTAAATATTTTTAAAAACAGCGGGCAAAATGCCGGAGCCTCTCAGCCGCATCCGCATACACAAATCATAGCCCTGCCGATAATGCCGCAAAATAATTTAGAATTCTTACAAAGAAATCAAGAGTATTATGCTGTTCACGGCAGAGGGATAGTAGAGGATATAGTGCATAATGAAAAAGAGGCACAAGCCAGGGTTATAGATGAACTGGGTATATTTACAGCATATTGTCCGTATGCAAGTTTTTTTTCTTTTGAAGTGATTATTGCTCCCAGTAAAGTAATTTCAAATATGAGTAGATGTTCCCAAGACGAACTTATAGATTTAGCACAATTGCTAAGAAATGTTTTTACAATGCTCGATACTCAGCTTGATTCATATGATTATAATATCAGTTTTCATATTGCACCGGTAAATAAAAATTTTGAAAATGAAAAATATATGGATGATATTGCTGATAATTTCAGTTTTTATCTGCGAATTATGCCAAGGCTTTACAGTTTAGCCGGATTTGAAATATCTGCTGAGACGGCAATTAACGGTGTTGCACCTGAAAACTGTGCAAAATTATTGAGAGGTGAATAGTATGCGTGTTCTTTTTGCTGCAAGTGAGATTTTCCCCTATGCAAAAACAGGTGGGCTTGCTGATGTTTCCTACTCTTTGCCTCTTGCTTTAAAAGAGTATGTAAAAATTAGCAGAGTAATGCCTCTGTATGGATTTATGGATGAAAATGAATATCTTTTATATGATAATTTCACTATAAGTTTAAACGCAGAGCATTACTCTGTTGCAATTTATATAAAAGAAGAAAAAAATATTGTTACCTACTTTGTAAAAGCACCATACTTGAGCCAAACACAAAATCTTTACACAGATGAAAACGGAGATTATAAAAATAATGCACTGCGTTTTGGTATATTTTGTATGGCAATAATTGAGCTTGCTTTACGACTTAATTGTGAGCTCATTCATCTTAATGACTGGCATACGGCATTAGTCGCACTTTTTGTAAAAGAATATAAATTAAAAATAAAAACCGTTTTCACTATTCACAATCTTGCTTATCAGGGTGTTTTTGATAAATCAGTTTTAGAAATTTTGGGCATATCATATAAATATTTCAATATGGATTCTTTGGAATTTTACTCAAAAGTAAATCTTTTAAAGTCCGGAATTGCTTACAGTGATATGATTACTACGGTAAGTCCGACATATGCACAGGAGATTTTAACTGAGGGGTTCGGATGCGGTCTAAACGGTTTTTTGCAAAAACATAAGGAAAAACTTGTCGGCATTATAAATGGGATTGATTACACTGTTTTTAAACCTTTACAAGATAAAGGAACAAAAAGTAAAGCAAAAGCTGATTTTTGCAAAAGGTATGGCTTTGAAAATCCTAAATTACCGCTTTTTATCATGGTAAGCCGTTTGCATGAACAAAAAGGTATTGATTTATTGATAGACTCTTTTGAAGAACTACAAAATAAAAAAATCAATCTTTTTATTTTGGGAGAGGGCGAAGCAAAATACTCTAAAGCGTTGAATGAATTTGCTAAAAAGTATAGAAATTTTTCTTTTTTTCAAGGTTTTGATGAAGATTTATCACATCAGGCATATTTAGCGTCAGATTTTTTGCTGATGCCATCAAGGTTTGAGCCTTGTGGATTAAATCAGTTGATCGCTATGAACTGCGGCAGTGTAGCAGTTGTGCATGAGGTCGGCGGGTTAAAAGACTCTGTACATGAGCAAAAATCTGTATGTGGGCAGGGTATTAGCTATAAAGAACAAAATAAAAAAGAGTTTTTGTATGCCATAGAGAGAGCTATGAGTCTTTATAGAGTTAAGAAAAAAATACAAGAGATTATAGATTTTAATCTTACATGTGATTTTTCTTTTGATAAAAGTGCCAAAAAATACTTCAAAATTTATAAGAGTCTGCTATGAAATTGGGAATTGATATAGGAGGAACATATCTTCGTTATGAACTCAGAGAAAATGATAAAACAATAAAAAAATCATCTCTAAAAAGCGCACAAACAGGACTTTGTGGTTTTTTAGAGATGATTTTACATGAAGAAAAAAATATTTCAAGTATTTTTATAGCATATGCCGGGCAGGTAAATGAGGGTGTTATTCTCTGTGCACCAAATATAACTATAGATAAACATGAAATAAAAGCCTATATAGAAGCTAAATATAATGTAAAACTTTTTATAGAGAATGATTTAAACTGTGCAGTTTTAGCAGAAGCAAAAAGCTGTAAAACAGAAAATATTTGTGCAGTATACGCAGGAACGGGTCTGGGACTTGGGGTCATCAGTTCTTCTATACTTATAAAAGGCAGTGATAACATTGCAACAGAATTAGGGCATATTCCCTATAAAGACACCCCCTTTACATGTAACTGCGGCAAACACAACTGCATAGAACTTTTTTGCTCAGGCAGCGGACTTTTGCGATGGAAGGAGTACTATAAACTCAAATCACAATTGAGTTTAGAACAATTGCGTCAAAGTAAGAATGACAAAGCACAAAAAATTTATAATGAGTTTATTGAAGCTCTTTTGCATACGGTGGGTACAACTATAACGCTTTTTAACCCGAAAGTTTTGGTGCTTGGAGGGGGATTGATTATGAATAACAGGTATTTATATAAGGTTGTTGCAGAAAAAATAAGAGCGTATGCTATGCCTCTTGCGTTACAAAATATAAAAATTGCTATTTCAACATTGGAAGATGCCTCGCTGGAGGGTGCATTTTTATTAAAGGATTATCATGGCTAAAAAGTTAAATATACTTTTCGCGGCGGGAGAGGTTGTTCCTTTTGCAAAAACAGGCGGGCTGGCTGATGTAGCAGGTGCCCTGCCAAAGGCTTTACAAAAGCTGGGTCATAACATCATAGTTGTCATGCCGAGATATTACAGCATAGACACTGCAACACTGGAAAAACTTCCTGCACCTTTAGGTGTTCCTATGGGTATTATGGGGGAATTTTTGGCTGCTGTTTACAAAACAACTTTGCCGCAAAGCGATGTAGAGATCTATTTTATAGATTATGAACATTATTTTGGGAGAAGCGGACTCTACGGGGATGATAACGGCGGCTACCATGATAATGACAACCGTTTTGTATTTTTTTCAAAAGCTGCCCTGCAATTGTGTAAGATGCTGCACATTACACCCGATATTATTCATGCAAATGACTGGCATACGGCTGCCATGCCTATTCTTCTAAAAACACGGTTTATACATGATTTCGGCTTTGCGGCTTCTGTATTAACGATTCACAATCTACAGCATCAAGGGCATTTTTATAAAGGTGTCATGGACGTTATGGAAGTCGGCTGGGAATATTTTAATCCGCACTCGTTAGAGAGCTATGACGGTGTAAATATTTTAAAAGGAGGGATTGCCGAAGCTGATGCAATTACAACCGTATCAAAAAAATATGCGCAGGAGATTCAAACACCTGAGTTTGGTTTTGGACTTGACGCTCACATAAGAGCGCACAACTATAAACTCTTCGGCATATTAAACGGCGTGGATTATGCTGAGTGGAATCCCTCAATTGATAAATTTTTGGCACAAAATTATGATGTTGGAAATATGAAAGGCAAGCTTACATGTAAAGAAGATTTACAAAAACATTTTCATCTTGATTTGCGTGATGATGTACCGCTTATAGGCTTTGTGGGGCGTTTTGTAAAGCAAAAAGGCATGGAGCTTATCACAGGAGTGATAAATGAGCTGTTAAATCATGATATACAGGTAGTGATGCTTGGTACCGGTGAGAGTTGGGCAGAAGAATTTTTTTCTGAAGTAGCTCATTTTAGAGATAATTTTGCTTTACATGTAGGCTATTCAAATGAGCTGGCACATAAGATAGAAGCAGGGTGCGATATGTTCTTAATGCCCTCTCTTTTTGAACCTTGCGGACTCAATCAAATTTATAGTCTGCGATATGGTACGCTGCCGATAGTAAGGGCAACGGGAGGGCTTGATGATACGATTGTAAATTTTGATGAAGAACATCATAC
>CAZDEM010000072.1:0-8555 GCA_964504315.1 uncultured Sulfurimonas sp. | reverse complement strand
AATATTAATACTCTTAACATTAGTCAAAATGTTGGAAATGGAAATACTTTATCTTTTAAAGAGACAGGACATTATAACTATACTGTATGGGGAGAATGGGAGCAAACAGGTGGTCTGAAAACTGATATTAACAATGGATCTGGCTATGATCTAAGAGCACCACATAATAATTGGATTGTTGGTGATGTTACACAGGATTTACCAACTCAAGGAAGTGCTACCTATTCTGGTGGGGTGGAAGGTTCCTATTATGGTTTAAATGATAGATATGGAGAGGTTTATGCCGGAAAAATTCATGGAACAATGAATATGACAGTAGATTTCACAAATACCTCTGTGATTGCAGGAACTTTAAATCTAAAAAAACAAGATAATTCAACATTTGCAACAGCTACAATGGATAATATGCAAATAAATAGAAATAGTAGAGCTTTTTCAGGAAGATTAATTGGAAGTAATCTTGCTCCATTACAATCCCATATAGACCCAGCTGGAACAAGCTATAACAATCAAATAAATGGAAGTTTTCATGGTCCTAATGCAGAAGAAGTTGGTGGTACATGGAAGGTTTCCAATAGTAACAATGATTATGCTTCTGGTACATTTGCAGGCAAAAGATAAGGAAAATAAGTATGAAAAAAATTTTAATAAGTGTAGCAGTTATGTCAAGTTTTCTTTTTGCAACAACAATCAAAGAAATAAATGCAAAAGCAATAGAGTATCTAAAAAACAACAAAGTTAGCCAAGCGAAACAACTGCTTGAAACTGAGTATAAAAATGAAACCTACAATAATGAAACACTCTTTTTACTTGGTAAAATTGCTACGCAGGAAAATGAACTTGATAGTGCTGTGACATATTTTGAAAAGTTATTAACAAGAGATAAAGGTGCTAACAGAGTTCGTTTAGAATTAGCTGCAATTTACTACAAACTTGGCAAATTAAAAAAAGCAAAAAAACTTTTTTTAATTGTAAAAACTGCACATCCTCCAAAAAGAGTAGGCGATAATATAAATGGCTTTATTTCAATGATTGATAAAGGACTTTTACAAGAAGGGAATCAAAAAAATTGGGCACTTTCATTTAATATTGGATATATGTATGACAGTAATGCAAATGCAGGGCCTAATGTTGATAGTATTTTGATTTATGATTTACCATTTACACTTTCAACTGACGCACAAGAAAGTTCTGATCATGCAATGAAATACTCTATGGGTTTCAATTATTTGAAAAAATTTGAATCTAACAATCGTCTTTTTTGGCAAAGTGCTATCAATGCAGATATAGTAGATTACAATAGAATTGATACACTGGACAGTAAGGTTATTAGTTTTTCAACTGGGCCAACACTTAAATATAATAAATATACTTTTTCCATACCTCTTAATATAAATTATGTTATTATCGGTCATAAAAGCAGTTACTACTCTTTTAACTACGGTCTTTCTCCTCAAGTAAATTATCAGTACACCCCAAATCTTTCATTCTCTGGAACATTAAGTCTTGGAAAGAAGAAATATTATAATAACCCTACAAGAAAATCTAAAACAGGAATGGTCATATTATCTTCAAGATATTTTTTAAATCAATCAAGTTTTCTTGATATAGGAGGATATACCGGTAGAGAAACTTCAAAAACAGATATTTATTCTAATAGTTCAAGAGGTGTCAATCTTGGATATTATAAAGCATTTTCCAAAAATCTCAATATTTATCTATCTGAGAATTATTCTAGAACAGGTTATGATGGAGTTGAAGTAGCTTATAATAAAAGTAGAGATGATAAGACAAACACTATAAATACAAACCTTTCATATTTTATTGATTTAATTAAATTAAACTGTACAATTAATGCTTCATATACAAAAAACAATTCATCAATAACTATGTATACCTATAATCGTAAACTATTAGGAATTTCAATAAGTAAAAGTTTCTAAAAACATTAAAATATTTCGTATTATTTTAAAGTTTCCCGTACATTTCATTGTGAAAATTGAGTGCATATCTATCACTCATGCTCGCAATATAGTCAGCGATAACACGGTGTTTATTTCTTACATGTAACTGCTTATAATAAAACTGCGGAAGCATTTTATCTTGTTCCGTTAAGCCTTTATATAAACCTTTTATTGCTTGTTTTCCGGCATACATTTTTCTCACTATATTTTTATGCTGATACATTTTTACAAAAAGAATTTTTTTCAGCTTTTTGATTTGAGTTTCAAGCTCTTTTTCAAAACCTATAGGCATCTCTTCGCGATGAGCAACTTTTTGTTTTGAATATTCAAGTAATGAATAAACAAGATGATTAATAAGGTGTGAACTGAACCTATAGCGAAACATCTCATCATTTTCTTCCCCCACACCTTCGCGTGCCACTTTTTCAAGTATTTCACAGGCAAGTTCGCTTTGCTTTAAATCTTCAAAGGTAATGAGTCCTGAGTTCACCCCATCATCTATATCATGGCTCATATAGGCTATTTCATCAGCACGGTCAACAACCATCGCTTCGTATGTCGGATGCTTGCTCAAATCAAATTGTTCCTCTATTATACTAGGGAGAAAGGGCTTTTTGTATGGATAAGAGTGTTTTAATATACCTTCGAGTGTTGCAAAAGTAAGATTGAGTCCGTTAAAACCTTTATACCTTTTTTCAAGTTTTGTAACAACTCTAAAGCTTTGAAAATTATGCTCAAAACCGTTAGAAAATCCGTCAGCTTTCAAGCACTCGTCCAGAGTATCACCGCCGACATGTCCAAAAGGCGTATGCCCCAAATCGTGTGCCAGAGCTATAGCCTCTGCCAGTGATTCATTGAGTTCAAGCTGTGAGGTAATAGAACGGGCAATTTGTGAAACTTCAATAGAATGTGTAAGGCGGGTACGAAAAAAATCACCCTCATGGTTCAAAAAAACCTGTGTCTTATACTCAAGCTTTCTGAATGAACCGGAGTGAATAATTCTATCTCGATCACGAGCATAAGGATTGCGAAAATCCTTCTCTATTTTATAAAATCGCTCGTATGGTTTCATTAGGCTTTTTTAATAAATTCAGTTTTTAAATAAATCTTTGTTCCGTTGACACGACCTTCAACATGGTCATCCATATCATTAGGAAGCGCAATGCGAGTTACAGTGGTACCGCGTTTTGCAGTAAAACCTGCCCCTTTAACATCTAAATCTTTGAGTATTACAATACTGTCGCCGGCTTTGAGTTCAACACCGTTTGCATCACGAAAGACTACTTTGTTTGCATCTGCATTTATAGCAGCATCTGCAAGTTTTTTCTCTTCGTCTTCAAGATACATCATATCTGTCATATCCCCGCGACCAAGCTTATTCCATAAAATATATGACATTACTTTCACAGCCGGTACTTCACTCCACATTGCGTCATTCAGGCAGTTAAAGTGCGTTTCATCAAGCTCATCGTTTTCTATTTGATTTTTACATGTAGCACAAACATAAACACTTTGATCTTCACTTGAGTCACTCACAGGCAGTTCTAAAAGACTCACGTCTTCACTGCTTCCACATAATTCACATACTTCACTTCTAGCCATTACTTTTCCTTCATATATAGTTTTTTCGCAATTATACTACTTTTTTTACCGACTTTATACACTCTAAAGCTACAAAAAATAGAATTTTTTGAGAAATAAAAAAGTTTTACTTATTTTTCTATGTGAAATTCTATATCTGAGTCAGATACTTTTTTCTCATTGACAACTTTATTGAATGCTTTGTCCGCTTCTTTTTCGCTGTATGCCTTACACTCCTGCGGTACCGTAGCACCCGGTTCACTCTCGAGTTTATCACACATTGCAGCCGTTATAGTAATGTTTGAGCATCCTGTAAAAAAAAGTGTTGCCAGTATTAAAATTTTATACATAAAAAGTCCTATTTTTTCTTGATAATTAAATCAAGGTATTTCTGAGGAGTAACTTTCATCATCTCCTGAGCAAGCCAGCGTATTTGAAAATATGCAGCACCGCTGTCGCGTAGTGTAAGGTAATTTTTTAAACTTCTCAGGTTAAATGTCACAACCATATCTACTTTTACATTATCTGTAATAATATGTTTAAAAGCATCTCCAACATTTCTTTTTTTCTTTCCCTCTTGTAAGGCATCGTAAAGTTTTTGTGGTTTACCTTGCAGTTCTTCTATAAAATGAAGAGAACTTTTTGCAACGGCAATATCATGGAAATTTTCTACTTTTTTTGATTGAAAATCAAGTTTATCATACATTGCGCCGATTTCAAGTCTGTTATAGGCTTCATCTGCAGTTACAAACATATCAAATTCCAAAACTTTATCTATAAAAAAATCTTTATCTCCGCCGTGTTTTGATGCTATAAAAGCATTGATAAGAGAACTCATAGTATATCGCGTACTTCGTACACTTATGGCCTGTATGCGGTGTCTTGCATGCTCTTGTAAAACACCTCTGCTTGTTGAGCGAATAAGATAACTGAGATTTGCATGTTCCAAAATAGAATGGTGAAAGTAAGTCCATGCCAAATCATCAAGCAGCTGCGATTCTTCTATATTGTTAAGAGACTCACACATTTTCGTATCAGGCAGTATATTTTCAATCTCTTGAACAACTTCATTCTCACTGTTGCAAAAGCTGTCATAACATGTGCGCGCAGCCGTTTCAGCCACTCCAATACCAGTCTCTTGAAGCAGAACAACTTCCGGCTTTGAATACTTTATGCCATACATATCTTCCATAATCACGCCCTAAATTGAATTAATACTATTCTACTATAAAAATATAAAAAAGCTTATAAAGCTACTTAAGCACACCGTCAAGAATAGGGACAAAATCACAATCTTCAAGCTCTTCTTCTTCAATATAGTCGCCATTTTTTATAAAACGGGTAATCACCTGTGTATTTCTTTTTTGCAAAGGAGCAACTAAAATTCCTCCATCGGCCAACTGTTCAAATAGTTTTGTTGGAATCTCTTTTGCCGTTGCAGAAAAAAGAATCCTGTCATAAGGTGCGTATTGAATCCATCCGTTTTGTCCATCATCCGTGCGCGTATGTATGTTATTTATGCCCAGCTCACGGAATCTTTTTTTTGCTTCAAGTATCAAAGGTTCTATGCGCTCTATGGTAAATACACCACGAAAGAGGTGCGAAAGAACGGCTGCCTGATAACCGCTTCCACAGCCGACTTCCAAAACCCTGTCTGCTCCTCGCGGAAACAAATACTCTGTCATTTTTGCAACTGTTAGAGGGGAGCTGATATATTGATCAGCACCTATAGGCAAGGCATCAAGTTTATAGGCATTATGTTTAAATCCTGTCGGCACAAATACTTCTCTATTTGTTGAAGCAATAGCCTTTTTCACTTCATCACTCAATTTAAATTTTGCATCACACTCATTTGCCAAACGAGCTGTTTTTGTCGCTGTTATTCTATCCAAGTTATCATATCCCTACATCCATATATCTTCTCATTAATGCTATCTCTTTTTTATTGTATTGTACTTCTAAGCAAGGCTTATTCCCGTTTCTAAACGCCTCACCCTCCGGTGTAATAATACCGCTCATTGCAGTGCATTCTTTATTTGCGCTGTCACTTGCAATAACATAACATTGATTCATCAGACCCAGTGCCTGTGTTAAAATTTTAAAATGCTCCGTTCTTAACTCTCCCCACCATGAAGGTACGGCAATCACATCTGCACCCTCTGACTTTTGCCACAGCTCTTTAAAACGCAGTTCAAAACAAACAAACACGGCTAACTTGATGCCTGCAACTTCAACAATTTTAAAATCTTCATCACTCCCTGCCTGCATGTACTTGTCTTCATCACCGAACTTAAAGAGTTTCGCTTTTGCCCTTTGAAACACAACCTCACCGTTATAAAAAACTTTGGCAAAATTAAAGACTTTCCCCTCTTTTTCTTCCAACATTGTAAGAATAATTATTTTGTTATAAGAAGCCTTTTTTATAGCTGCTGTTGCTTTAGAAGCAAAGAAAAGCATTTCATCCATACGCTCATAATCATAGGAAGTCAAACAAACCTCAGGTGCAACAATAATAGAATTTTCTTGTGTTTGTGTTAGCAGTGTTAGCAATGTCTGTAAGTTATGTTCGTAATTATCTGTTGTTTCAAACAACAATGAGCATAGAGTATGCTCAGAGGTTTTAGAAGTCATCATCAAAAGTGAGAGAACCTTTTGAGTAGTTTGCTACATTACCTTCAAAGAAATTTGTTTTTTGGTCATTAAATTTTGCAAAATCATCTACCCATTTTATAGGGTTTGAGACATTGTAAAGTTTGTCAAAACCGACAGAATTTAATCTGTCATCGGCAAGATACTGAATATACTGCTCGACTATGTCATCTGTAAGACCAAGAATCTGTCCTTGAGTGATGTATCTTCCCCACTCAGTTTCAAGCTTCACAGCTTCTTTGAACATCTCTATAACATCGGCTCTAAGCTCATCGGTAAACAAGTCCGGTCTCTCTTTTCTGAGTGTGTTGATAAGGTTTTGAAAAAGTACCAGGTGTGTTACTTCATCACGCTGTATAAAACGAATCATCTGTGCAGAACCCAGCATTTTTCCAGAGCGCGCAAGTGTGTATATATAAGTAAATCCGCTGTAAAAGTAGATACCTTCAAGTATCTGATTTGCAAAACATGCTTTTACAAAGTTGCTGTCAGTCGGATTTTGTGCAAGCTCCTGATAGACTGCGGCAATCGTATCATTTTTGTGTTTTAGCATCATATCTCTGCGCCACAGATCATATATTTCATCTGAGTTTGTAGAAATACTGTCAACCATAACAGCATAACTTTGTGAATGCAACGCCTCTTCAAAAGACTGACGAACTAAAATAAGATTAATTTCAGGTGCAGTTACGTAGGGATTAACATTGTCAATTAGGTTGTTAGTTTGGAGTGAGTCCATAAAAATAAGCTGTGAAAGTGCTTTATCATAGGCTGTTTTTTCAGCATCTGTAAGCTGTTTATAATCATTCACATCCCGTGTCATATCTACTTCTTTGGGAAACCACGTGTTGTTTAGCATCATTTCCCACAGATTATATGCCCACTGATATTTTATATTGTTCAGCTCGAAAATACCCGTTGGGTTTCCACCAAATACTTTTCTATCATTTACACTTTCAGTCGAGTCAGGGTTATATATCTGTTTTCTGTTCATGTGATTCCCTCAAATTAATTATTATTACATGATTATAACCATCTATAGATAAATTTTTGATAAGATAAGAGTATGAATTTTAAACCATCATTTTTATTAAAAAACCGACACCTGCAAACTGTGTATGCCAGCCTCTTCAGAAGACTTCCTATTAAAAATTTTGAAATAGAGAAATTCAGACTCAGCGACGGAGATTTTCTTGAATGTTACTGGCAAAAGATTGATAATCATCAAAAAGACACTCCTATTGTCATTCTTTTTCATGGACTGGCCGGTTCTTACAAATCTCCCTATATTCAAGGTACAATGCAAGAGTTCAAAGAGGCAGGATTCAGTAGTGTAGTGATGCATTTTAGAGGCTGTTCCGGCAAAGAGAATCTCAAACCAAGATCGTATCACAGCGGCGATACGCAAGATGCTTACGAGTTTATACACAGTGTCAAAAAAAGATACCCACAGACAAAACTGTTTGCCGCCGGTTTTTCGCTTGGAGCAAATATGCTTTTAAAGCTTTTAGGTGAGAGCAAATGTGACTGTATTCTTAATGCTGCTGTTGCCGTATCTGCACCTATGCTTTTAGACGTTTGTGCCGCACATATGAACAAAGGCTTTTCAAAGTTTTATCAAAAACTTCTGCTTAAAGACTTAAAAAGGGATTTGGACAAAAAATATGATAAATTTGCTATGCAAAAGCTCATACATCTTAAAAGAAGCAATATAAAAAAATTAAAAACTTTTTGGGCATTTGATGAGGCCTATACTGCACCGATTCACAGTTTTTCTTCCGCGCAGGATTATTATACAAAATCAAGCAGTAGACAATTTTTGAAATTTATTACAATTCCAACTCTTATTATTCATGCAAAAGATGATCCTTTTATGCCCTCTGATATATTACCGACACATAATGAAATATCACCTACTATTAAGTTAGAAATCAGCGAATATGGAGGTCATGTAGGATTTGTATCGGGAAGTTTATTTCATCCTGAGTATTGGATGGAAAAAAGAATTGTAAAATTTTGTAAAACATTTTTGGAGTAAGAGTTTCAAGAAAAAACTTGAAACTCTTTTTTTTATTTACGAGCGTGACGTTTTCTTTCACTCTCAGTAAGATATTTCTTACGAATACGCACATTTTTAGGTGTAACTTCTAGAAGTTCATCATCTTCTATCCATTCTAAAGCACGCTCTAATGACATATCACGAGGCGGAACAAGTTTGATGGCTTCATCAGCTCCACTTGAACGTACATTTGACTGTGCTTTTCCTTTAATAGGATTAACAACAAGGTCGTTTGAACGTGAATGTTCACCAACAATCATACCTTCATACACTTCAGTTTGAACACCGATGAAAAGAACACC
>CAZDEM010000071.1:0-8634 GCA_964504315.1 uncultured Sulfurimonas sp. | reverse complement strand
CAAGCCTACTCTTCGTTAACCTTCACATAAAGAATACCTCCACAGTGAGGACATGTTGTGATATCTTCAACCTTAATGACATCAGCATATACTTTATCACCGATAACCATATGGCATCCCATACAAGCTTGGTCTTCAACAGGTACTACCGGTGTGTTTTTAGCCCAGCGACGAATTTTTTGATAAAATGCAAGACCTTTTTGATTAATATCAGATAAAAGACTCTCTTTACGTTTGAAAACTTCTTGTCTTTCTTTATTTATTTTTTCTAATTTTGTATCAACATCCGCTTTTACACTCTCTAAACTTGCTGTTAATTCTTCTAGAACTTTTTTCGCTGCTTCAATTTGTTCTTTTTTTGCTTCAATAATTTTTTCAAGTCTTTGAATTTCTTCATTCGCAAATGTTACTTGTTCTTTGGCAATTTCTTCTTCAAGTTGAAGAGATTTCATTTCACGTTCTGTTTTTACTTCTGAGCTTTTTTTTGCATTTTCTTCAAGTTTTTGTGAAAGTTCAGAAAGGTGAAGTTCATTTTTTGCTTTTTTAACTTCTTCTTCTTTAATTTCATTACTTAAATTCTCAATATCAGACTCAATACTCTTAGTTTTTGCAAGAGCTGCTTCATAATTAGCATTCGCTTCTTCAATTTGAGGTTCAAATGCATCTATCTCTTTATCTATTATTGAAAGGTCGATTAATTGCTTTAAGTGCTTGTTCATTGGGATCCTTTAGGGGTTTTACTTTATACCATTACTCTTATTAATAGACTTAAATATATGTAAATGGGTTTTCTGATGATGCAATTATAACTTCTAAACCTAAAATTTTCAAATGCTTTTGCATAATTTGTGCAAAAAAGTACTCACTTTCATAATGTCCGATATCAATTAAAGACAATTTTATACTTTTTGCTTCCATTGCATCATGATATTTTACATCGCCTGTCAAAAAACAATCAGCATCCAGACTTCTCATCAATGAACATCCAGAACCGGTCGTAAGAGCCACTTTTTTAACTCTTTGTGCACACTTTACCGTTCTTGCACATTTTAGACCGAACGCTTTTGAAACTTTTTTGGCAAAGATATCAAAATCTTCATCTACTTCCAAATAAGCAACAAAACCGTCTTTTCTGCAAATTTCATACCCAAGCACCTCTGTTGCTACGTATTCGTTTAAATGTGTCTGGTCAAAATTTGTATGCATCGCGATATTAGAAATATTTTTTTTAATCATTTTTTGAATTAAGTTTGCCGGATACTTTGAAAATTCAAGCTGTTTGAGTCCGCCGAAAATAATCGGATGATGTGTTATTAAAAGTGTATTTTCATCCAAAGAATCAATTAATTGTTCATCCACATCAATACTCAGTGCAATTTTTGAAATATCAGCTTTAAAGTCTCCAATCAAAAGACCGGAATTATCCCATGATTCTTGAATTTCAAACGGAGAGAGTTCATTAAGGTATTCATATATTTCAAGTATTTTCATATTATTTTTCCGCTCCCGATTTTTTCCAACTCTTCTTTTGCTTCTTCAAAATCAGGATTGAGTTTTATTGCTTTTTCATACATTTCTTTTGCTTCATCAAAATGTTTCATATCAACAAGTAGATTTCCATAATTATAATAGGTAATAGGGTTTGTAGAGTCAATTTCAAGTGACTTGTTGAGATGATTTCTTGAACTCGCATATTCACCCATTTTTCTATAGAGTGATGCCATAGCTTGATGAATATAAGTATTGTTTGGATCTAATTCAAGTGCCTCTTTATAATATTCCAGTGCTTCATCATCTCTATTTTGCTGTGTGAGGGTGTAGCCCATTTTAAAAAGTGTTTCCGAATTTTTTGGCTCTTTTATATTTGCTTCGCTGTATATTGCAAGTGCTTTTTGCAAATCCCCTTTATCCATAGCTTCGTCCGCTTTTTCAACCAAAGATGAAGCATCAAAAGGCGAAAATGCTTCAGCACTTCGTTCATCCTCTGCACCTAAATGTCTATTATCTTGCGGGTCCTTGAGTGTTTGTATATGTTCGTATATTTTATAAGCAAAAAAAGCAGATGCCCCAAGCATTAGTAATTGAAAAAGTGTCATAATTATTTCCTCTGTTTGTTTAAAATTAAATTATTGTTTAGTAATGTTATAAGTTGAAGCGGATCAACTTGTACTCCGTCAATTCCAGCTGAAAAATGCAAATGAGGACCTGTAACTCTGCCGCTTTTCCCCGACAAACCTAAAAGTTCGCCTTTTTTAACAAATTGATTTTTTTTGACATTAAATTTGCTCATATGAAAATAACAGGTATAAATACCTTCGCCATGGTCTATAACAACTGTTCCGCCTGAATAAAATCTTTTTTTGACCAAAACCACTTTACCGTCATTACTCGCTATTATAGGTGTTCCTATTTTAGCCCGAAAGTCTGTACCGCTGTGATAACCTTTAAGTGAACCATTATAAACTCTTGCCGTGCCAAATGCACTTGTAATCTTACTTTGCATAGGAAAAATAAAATCTGAATGCAAATAGCTCTTGTTTGTCACAGTATGATAAATTTTCATAGCTTCATTATACTCTTTTGCTATTCGTTTTTTAACTTTAGGCAATTTTGGATTTACTTTAGAAGCACTTACATGTATAGTCTCTTTTCTATATTTTGCATCTTTGATTTTCAGCACAACATCTTTATATTTTTTTTTGCCATTTTTAAAATATAAAATTTTCATAGTTTTTTGACTCGGTCTGTCATAATAAGAGATAGGAATCAAAGCATAATATTCATTCTTATTAAAGGGATTTGAAAAAATTGTGATTTTTTTCTTTTCAAATTCTATTGTTTTATAGACAATGTCTTTTTCTTTTGAAAATTTAATGAGTGCTGTTTTTCCATTTCCTACCTCATCATTAACAATCTTCATATCAAAAGCAAAAAGAGAAAAGGAAAAAAAGAAAAAAACAAAGAAAAATTTCATCAATAATCCTTCATAGCTCTTTGAATATCTCTTTTTTGGTCTTTTTCTTTCAAATCATTTCTTTTGTCATGCAGAAGTTTTCCTTTTGCTATAGCAATTTGCAGTTTTGCAATATTTCTTTTATTAAAATAAAGCTGCAGAGGCACTATTGTATAGCCGTCACGTGTTACAGCCTTTTGCATTTTTTGTAACTCTTTTTTATGCAGTAACAGTTTTCTGGAACCTCTCTCTTCATGCCCATAGTAATGATGCGTCGTTTCAAGTCTGCCAATATGTGCATTAAATAAAAAAGCTTCTCCGTTTACAAAACGGATAAAGCTGTCTTTTAGATTTACACGATGTGCGCGAATTCCTTTGACTTCACTCCCGCTGAGTACTAAACCTGCTTCAAACTTCTCTTCTATAAAATAATCATGATATGCTTTTTTATTTTTTGCTATTGTTTCGCCCATTTTATTTCTCTTCTTTCACTTTAAAAAAACTGCTTCCGCTTCCGCTGAAATAGTATCCGTCTTGATAATGTTGTTCTAAATCTGAATACTCCTGCAATGCAGGATTAAACAAATCGTTTGCTTCTTTGGCATCTAACTCATTTAAAATATCCAATGAGGACTTTTTTTTCAATTCATCTGCAGCAAATCCGTCTATTGGTGCATAAAAACTTTCTCTGTATGCTTTATAAACTTGAGGTGTACTTATTTGTACCTCAGGTGTATATACGTCAAATGACAGTAACTCTTCATCAAAAGCTTCTACCACTTCTCCTATCCCGCTGACATTAGCACTCTCATATCCATAAATAAAAAACGGTACATCGGCACCTACATGTAAGCCTATTTGTGCAAGTTCATTCAAGCTCAAACCTAAATGCAGCACTTCATTACACATTTTCAAATACGTCGCTGCATCACTGCTTCCTCCACCAAGGCCCGCGAAAGCAGGAATACGTTTTTCAACTGCAACAGCGTAACTTCTCATGAGTTTTTCAAGAGCCTGGCTTGATGTAGCCTCTTTAAGTGCTACATAGGCTTTGTAAATAGTATTTTGCTTCGTCGTACAGTCAAAATCGCCAATAATTTTAAATTCATTAGCTTTTGCTTGGACATTTTTTTTCGAAACAAACGAAAGTGCATCATATAAGTCATTGACTCTCATAAATCGTGAAACTATTTCATGATATTCATTTCTTCTACCTGTTATTTTTAAAAAGATATTTACTTTGGCATAAGCCTTATACTTTTTCATCAGCTTTTTACTTTCCCAGTATTTTGTTCAAAGAAGCAATATCATTTTCACTTATTTCTTCTAAAGAAGCAGCTTTATTACTCTCTTTGACCTCTTCTATAAGCTCATTTCTTATAATAGAAACCTCTTTTGGTGCATCTATGCCGAGTTTTACAACACCGTTTTCTACGGAGATAATTTTTACAACAATATTGTCACCGATGACTATAGATTCATCTGTTTTTCTTGCAAGTACTAACATTCTATCCTGCCTAATTCATATTTTACTTTGCCCTCTTGCACTGTAATAATGGAGATACTTCCGCCATTATCCAGCCAATACGTGCCATCATCTTGCAATTGTAAATCTTTTAAAGCAAGAACTCTTCCATACTTTACATTTTCACTATCACCCAAATAATAATTTTGCGCAATATTTAAAGATTCTTTGATATTCAAGGCTTTTTCGCCTTCGTAAGTAAACTGTCCTTCATTAAGTCTTTCAAGCATACTTAAACTTCCATGCTCTACACCTAGTTTATGCGCAATCATTCTTCCAAGTGACCTGATGTAAGTTCCTTCACTGACTGTCGCTTCAAAAGTGACAAAGGGATGTGAATAATTTAGTAGTTTTATATCATGTACGGTTGAATTAATTTTATTAAGTACAACTTCTTTTCCGGCACGTGCTAAATCATAGGCACGCTGCCCATTAATGCGTTTTGCGCTGAAAATCGGCGGTTCATATTCCAAATCACCATGCAGTGAACTTACAGCTTTTTCAATAACTTGAGGTGAAAACTCATTAAGCGTAGCAACTTCTTCAATCATTTCCGTATCAAGTGTATCACTTTTTGCACCCAGCCACAGTGTTGCTTTGTATCTCTTTGGTGTTTTATTGAGAAACCTAAAGAGTTTTGTATGCGACCCAAAACCTACAAGAAGCACTCCTTTTGCAAAAGGGTCAAGCGTTCCTGCAAAACCGGCCTTTTTATTTTTATACTTATTCTTTAATATATAAAGATACTTGTTTGAACCAATTCCGGAAGGTTTGTAAGCAACAAACAGACGATTCATAATCTCTCTACAAATGACGCAAGAATATCACGTTTTGTTCCTGCAAAATTAATATTGAGTTTAAATTCCCGTCCTGACTTACTCACGCCGATAATACGCCCTGTTCCAAAGATTTTATGACGTACCAAATCACCTTTTTTAAAAGCTGTGTTTTTTTCACATTTTAAAGAACCCTTACACAGGCCTGCTTCATTAAAAAAACGGCTTTTTTCCAAGTCACTTCTGCGCCCCTTATAAAACCTGCTGCCGGCATGACATAAGGTCAAAGTCTCTTTTGCTCGCGTAAAAGCAACATAACCAAGTCGTCTTTCTTCTTCCAGGTCACTTCCATCACCCACAAGAGGTAAAAAACCTTCTTCCATTCCTATTACAAACACATGCTCAAATTCCAAACCTTTTGAAGCATGAATACTCATCATATAAATACTCTCCCCTTCAACCTGATCCTGTTCGCTTTGCAAAGTAAGTTCATTTAAAAATTCATCTAAAGAGCTTTGCGGTGATTTTTTTACAAAATCTCTAAAGAGACCATAAAATTCGTCCATATTTAGAATTCTTTCCTCACCGTCCTGCATATTTTTATAAATATCTTTAAGAGAAAAAGTGTCTTCAAGCAGATCTATAAACTCATATGTAGACTCTTTTGCAACTTTGGCGATATCTTCAATATTTTTCACAAACTCTTTGAGTGTTGCGGAATTTTTCTTTCTTACCAGTCCTTCAAGTTCTTCCATAGCAGCATTTTTGATATATTCATAAATAGATGTACCTCTTTCATGCGCTGCAAGTTCAATCTTATCAAGACTTGCTTTTCCCAATCCGCGTTTTGGCTTGTTTACAATACGTTTGAGGGAAAAATCATCATGGTGGTTTGTAATAACCCGTATATAAGAGATAAGATCTTTAATTTCAGCACGGTCATAAAAACGAAGCCCACCAACAAGCTTATAATTAATACCCGAACGGTTTAAACCCTCTTCAATAGAACGTGAAAGCACATTTACACGATACAGAATAGCTATTTCTTTTGCACGCACACCACTGTCGAGCAGCTTTTGTACCTTCATTGCTATTTTTCTTGCTTCTTCATTTTCATCATTTGAATTGAGTGTAGCCACATCGTCACCATTGCCCCGTGTTGCTATTAAGTTTTTCCCCAAGCGGGATCTGTTATGTTCGATGAGAGCATTGGCAACTTTCAAAATTGGTGCGCGTGAACGATAATTTTCTTCAAGTTTAAATACATTTGTACCTGAAAAATCTTGATCAAATTCCATAATATTACGAATATGCGCACCGCGCCAGCCGTATATACTTTGGTCATCATCGCCAACCACACATAAATTATTATGAGCTGTACAGAGTTTTTGTAATAATTTCAACTGAAGCTCATTTGTATCTTGATATTCATCAATCATAATATACTGATACTTCTGTGATGTAGCCTTTGCCAGTTCCGGGTTTTCATCTAAAAGTTTGTATGTAAGTGCTATGAGATCATCAAAATCAACTAAATTATTTTCCAGCAGATATTTTTCATATTCTGCAAAAACTTCAGCAATTTGCTTATAACTAAAAAGTTCAGCCTGCTTGTAAGCATCATCAGGACTCATCAATGAGTTTTTATATCTGGAAATTTCACTTGCTATCAAAGGTGTCGGCAGTTCGGAGTTTATTTTTTTTATGATTCTTTTTTTATCATCTGTGTCTATTACAACAAAATTATTGGCTCTGTTCAAAAGATGTATATTAAACTTTAGAAAAAGAAGACCAAATTTATGAAATGTACAAAGAAGCGGAGGATAAGCAACATTTTCTATCATTGAAAGAGAACGCTCTTTCATCTCTTTTGCAGCTTTGTTTGTAAACGTCAATGTAAGGGTATTTGAAGCTGGAATGCCTACTACTTCTATAAGGTATGCTAAACGCGAGACTATCGTTGTAGTCTTACCGCTTCCC
Organism: uncultured Sulfurimonas sp.; assembly: GCA_964504315.1. Lineage (GTDB taxonomy): Bacteria > Campylobacterota > Campylobacteria > Campylobacterales > Sulfurimonadaceae > Sulfurimonas. The sequence goes on along the minus strand of CAZDEM010000071.1, from coordinate 1,400 downwards.
GCACCCGCAAGGATTAACACAGGCCCTTCTGTTTGTTTCACTGCTGCTGATTGGGACTCGTTTAATTTATTAAATATCTTTTCCATATATGTTCACTACTATTAGTTGTATTTCTTAATTACATTTATTATAGCTAAAATGTCATAAATTATTACAAAACTATTGCAATAATTATAATTATGAGTTATAATTTTACTATTATTAATACTTATAGGAATTATTATGTTAAAAGATTTCGCAAAACTACAAACATTTTTGATGGTTATAAAGGAGAAAAGTTTATCCAAAGAATCTGCAAAATTAGGTATTTCACAACCGGCAGTCACACAACAAATCAAGTTTATAGAAGATCACTTAGACACTAAAATAGTAGACAGAAAGAAGAATGGTATTCTTCTTACAAAAGAGGGTGAAGATCTTTTTAGAATAGCAACAAAGCTTGAAAAAGCTATTGCAAACAGTGAAAAAGAACTTCTGAAAATAATCAATAAAGAGTTTACCTTTGTAATGGGTTCATCTTATGCGATAGGGAATTATATACTCCCTAATTATTTAGCAGAGATCAAACAACGAATTGATAATGAAGTGTATATGCAAGTGGCACTTTCTCCTGAAATTATAGATCAATTAGAAGATAAAAAAATAGATGTAGCACTTATAGAATCACCAATATTTCGTGATGGTATAGTCTATAGAGAATGGGTAGAGGATGAGTTGGTATTTTTCTCAAATCAACCGATTCCTAAACATTTAAAAGTAGATCATCTAACAAGTTTTGACTGGATATGCAGAAACGAGCAATCTCATACAAGAAAACTCACAGCTGATGTTTTTGAAGAGATTGGAGTGAACTGTTCAAACTTTAATGTTATTGGTGTTTTGGATAGTCCAACATCTATTAAAGAGTCTATTTTAAGTTCTGATAGAAATGCTGAGAGACCTTTGGTTTCAGTTATGTCAAGGCATGTTATTAAAAATGAAGTTGACAACGGTCAGTTATTTGAAGCAAGAATCTCTGGTTACAAGATTGTAAGAAAATTTTACATAGCATATCTAAAAGAGAGAAAACATGATGCTTTTGTGGACAATGTTGTAAACTATCTTTTATCTCTTAATAAAGTATAATTTTTGGCTCCTTATGAGACAAAAATTATTATTTTAAAAACTTAGAATTTTCTGGATTTGATAAAAAAGATTTCATCGAATTTTCTATACCAGAATCATCTGCTTGTACTACTTTTTTGCTGTTTACTTTTTTATTATTTGCAAGATTAATAAACAATGGAGTGTCATCTATTATTATTTGCATAATGCTTAAAAGTGGTACACTTACAAAACTACCAAAGTTTTCAGCTCCAAATCCAGCTTCAAAAATCAACATATCATTTTCAATATATGCA
>CAZDEM010000070.1:0-8682 GCA_964504315.1 uncultured Sulfurimonas sp. | reverse complement strand
CTATAAATAGATATTTATATTAAATAAAATGTATATTTAAGTATTAAATCCGTATAATCTTACTTATGCAAATTAATGATTTATTTAATATCTTACACAACTCAATAGAGTCTCAAAATAATGGGAAAAAGATTTCCCTTAAAGATATGGCAAAAAGTCTGGGGATTTCTATGCGTACATATCAAGACTGGAAGCTTGGACGTGCAAAACCTCAAGCAGCTGCAACCGTTATGAAGATGTTAGGTAAATTGGATGATGATGAAATCATTAGAGCTGTAAGAAAAATCAATAAGTTAGAGGAGTAGAGTAATGGGTGTACTGACTAAAAATGAAAGGGATGGTCTTGAAGATGTGTTTTTATCTATACATACATCAACAAATAAATACAAAAAAATCAAAGATTTATCAGCTTTAATTATGACGCATGAAACTACTTTGAATTTCAAAAAGCTCTTAAAACAGGCTAAATGTGGACTAAAAGAAACAAAAATATCACAATTTTTACTAAAATACAGCAAAAAGAAGAAAAATTTAAGCAAATAAACTATAAAGTATCTGTAGCTGAATTATTTCAGGGCAAATCTTAATCCAAGGGTAAATTTATGAATAAAGCACAATTCGTTGAATTAGTACAAGAACACGGGAGCTACAAAACTAAAGTAGAAGCTGAAAATGCAATCAAAGCTTTCACTGAAGCGGTAATCGAAGCATTAGTAAAAGGAGAAGATGTTTCTCTAGTAGGTTTTGGTAGTTTTGCAGCAGCACTACAAAAAGGTAAAACTGGTAAAGTTCCAGGTACTGATAAAACTTATACTACTCAAGATAAAATGGTTCCTAAATTTAAAGCTGGTAAAGGTCTTAAAGACCGCGTTGCAGCTGGTAAATAATCATTCAAGAGTATTACTTGTAATAGTAGTACTCTTTTGATCTTTCTACTCCCCCTCAATTTTTCAATAAAACACTCATTTTATATATAAAACCAAATACACTTGATATACTATGTAATATAAATTTGCATACAAAAATCAAAGGAAATTCAATGAAAGTAACAAAAAGTGAAGATGAATGGAAGAAAGAACTCAATCCTGAAGCTTTTTACGTATGTCGTCAACATGGGACTGAAGCAGCATTTTCTGGAAAATTTTATGATTATAAAAATGATGGTACCTATAAATGTGTTTGTTGTGGTACCCCGCTTTTTAAATCAACTACAAAATTTGACTCAGGAACAGGCTGGCCAAGTTATTATGAAGCGATAGAAGACGCTGTGACAGAAATTAAAGATATGTCACACGGTATGATTCGAACAGAAGTGAGATGCAGCAGCTGTGATGCCCATTTGGGACATCTCTTTCCTGATGGTCCCGAACCTACAGGTTTGCGATACTGTATCAATTCTGTATGTTTAAACTTTGACGAAGAAGAATAAGGAACTTATTATGAAACGAATTTTACTTGCATTATTATTAATATGGTCGACTGCACTTTTTGCAGGAGAAAACAACCCGCATGTTATTTTACAAACAAATCAAGGCAATATAGAACTTGAACTCTTCCCAGATGCTGCACCTTTGGCAGTTAAGAACTTTATCACCCATGTAAAAGAAGGCTATTACAATGGTATAGCGTTTCACAGGATTATTCATAATTTTATGATTCAAGGCGGTGATCCTACTGAGAGCGGCAGAGGCGGTGAGAGTATCTGGCATAAAGACTTTAAAGATGAATTCAAAGCAAATCTTATTTTTGACAAACCGGGCATTTTGGCAATGGCAAACAGAGGTCCAAATACGAACGGTAGCCAGTTCTTTATCACGACCGCTCCGACACCTTGGCTAAACGGCGGTTATACTATTTTTGGGAAAGTTGCAGATCAAAAATCTAGGCAAACACTCCAAAAGCTCAATGATGTTGCTACATCAGGGCGTGCGGGAGGTGACAGACCGCTGGAACGTCAAGAGATTATAAAAGCCTATATAAAAGATAAATAATGGAAATACAAACAATAAAAAAACTTGAAGATGAAGCTTTAAAAAGAAACGGACCCGATTTTGTACGATTAGGCTTTGCCCTTTTTTTCCTTGTTGCAATTTCAACTTATACCATTTTAAGCAATGGAGAAGTCTCCAATAATCTTTTCCTCTCCGTTGCAGCACTCATCGGTGCTTATATGGCAATGAACATCGGAGCAAATGATGTAGCAAATAATGTCGGTCCTGCCGTTGGTTCACGTGCGATGACTATGACGATGGCTATAGTCATCGCAGCTGTATTTGAAGCAGCCGGAGCGCTTATTGCAGGCGGAGAAGTAGTAAAAACCATTAAAAAAGGCATAATTGATATTTCTGCTTTTGGCGGTAATCCTGATCCTTTTATATGGGCAATGATGGCTGCACTTTTAGCGGGTGCTTTATGGCTGAACTTTGCTACAATGATGAAAGCACCTGTTTCAACTACACACTCTATTGTCGGAGGTGTTATGGGTGCAGGAATTGCTGCTGCCGGATTTAGCATAGTTTCCTGGGGTACAATGGCTAAAATTGCTGCTTCGTGGGTAATATCCCCCGTTTTAGGCGGAATTATTGCAGCACTCTTTTTGCTTGCCATTAAAAAATCAATTATATTCAAAGATGATAAAATTCGAGCAGCACAGAAATATGTTCCTCTTTTTGTAGCTATCATGTCATGGGCTTTTGTAACATATATTGTTCTCAAGGGTCTAAAAAAAGTATGGCCTCAGGTTGTTGAGACTTTAAATCTGCTGCCATTGATTTACATTGAGGTAACACATAAACCTACATTTTTAACAGCTCTGATTTTAGGATTCATTGTCTCTATTGGAGTGTATATTTTTATGCGTAAAAGGCTCAATGCAAAACATACTGTTGTTGAAAACTCCAGAGAATCAGTGAATACTCTTTTTACAATTCCTCTTATATTTGCAGCAGCACTTTTAAGTTTTGCTCACGGGGCAAATGATGTTGCCAATGCCATAGGGCCTTTAGCTGCCATTAATGATGCTATAGTCAACGGTGGAATTTCTACAAAAGCAAGTATTCCTTTATGGGTCATGGGTGTCGGAGCTTTTGGTATTGCCATCGGTCTTGCGCTGTATGGTCCAAAGCTTATTAAAACTGTCGGCAGTGAAATAACAGAACTAGACCAGATTAGAGCCTTTTGTATAGCTATGGCTGCTTCTATCACTGTGATTATTGCTTCACAACTCGGACTGCCTGTAAGTTCGACACATATTGCAATAGGTGGGGTTTTTGGTGTCGGATTTTTACGAGAGTATCTACACAGGGACATTCCAACTGTAACGATAGAAGAAGACACAGACACTTTACATGACGAGAAAAAAATACTGAATTCATATAAAGACAAAGCAAAGTTATTAGAAGCAAAAAGTGAAAAGAGTGAAGCTGATTATAAGGAGCTTGTATCTCTGTATGAACACATAAAAGAGCAGGAAAAGCTCATAAAAGCAACCAAAAAACATATCAAAAGAATTAAAAAAGTTGAATATGTAAAAAGAGATGCTATTAAAAAAATCATTGCTGCCTGGATAGTAACAGTTCCCGCCGCTGCAGTACTTGCTGCAATGCTTTACTTTATGATTAGAGGGATAATGCTCTAAAGACTTTGAGTGCCTGAACATGCTCAGGCACGTCATGCACTCTTAAAATTGAAGCACCGTTTTTAAGTGCTTCCAGGTGAAGGGCTAATGTACCGGCAAGTCTATGGTCTACATCAGAGGGACTGATTTTATTTATCATGGACTTTCTGGATGCTCCGACTAAAAGCGGCTTTTGCAGTGTTAAAAAATGCTCAAGATTTTTTAACAGTACAAGATTGTTCTCAAGCGTTTTTCCAAAGCCTATCCCAACATCAAGAATAATATCTTTAATACCGAACCGCTCAGCTTTTTGCACTCTTTCATCAAAAAAATCATAGACCTCACTCAAAATATTATCATAATACGGATTTTCCTGCATCGTCTGCGGATTACCCTTCATATGCATTATCACAGCTGCCGCATCATATGATGCACAAAGCCTGCAAACCTCATCATTTTGTAAACCTGTAATATCATTAATAATTGTAAAACCGCTTTCTAGTGCATTTTGCACGACTTGAGGCTCATAGCTGTCACAGCTAAATTTCACTTTTTCATAAAGTTTTTCTTTCTTTATGAGCGCCAAAAGAGGTTCTATTCTGGCCAACTCTTCTTCCACACTCACTACAGGTGCATTCGGCCTGGAAGATACAGCTCCAATATCTATAATCGTTGCACCCTCTTCTATCATTTGCTCTATACTTTGTATTGCATCTCTATCTTTAAATCTGCTTCTGGCATAAAAACTGTCATCATTTGCATTGATAATACCCATAATATCAATAGATTCAGGCTTTTGTATTTGTGTAAACTCTTTTAATTTTTTCGCCAGTTCTTTGAGTGCAAAAGGCTGTGCTAACTCCTTTTTTGCCAAAGTTCTTAACTGTTTTGTGTTTGCTATTAATATACAGTCAACTCTCGGCTTTGCAGCGACAACTGTCCCTCGAGGCACTGCCAAATCAGCACCGATGGAGAGTGCATCTTGTTTTAAAATATTTGCAGCTCCTACATGTAAGTCATGTATATAAAGAATATGGACTTTCGCCTTAGATGCTAAAATTGTAATACCGCCTGCATCAACGCCAAGCTTTTTAAGCCGTTGTTTAATATCTATTTCACTGGATAATTTTTCTACTTGCATTATCGCTCCTGTGCAAAGCTCATCAACAGCATTGCTAAAACACTTTGCGGACGTGAGTTTAAATTAAGCAAGCGGTAAGCTTTGTCAAAATTATCTAACTGAGAGGGTGTCAGTATTAGCCTATCTACTACAGTAGCACGATAAAAGAGAGCCTCAACCAAGAGTTTTGCCTGCATTTTACCGACTCTGGCATGTGTTTTTAAAAATGCAAACACCTCTTTATAATCAAGTCGTGAAAGTTTAATATCTAAGTCCATATTGACATGATGGAACTCTGTTTTTAAAATTGGCAGACGTGAACGTACAGTTGGGAGTAAATTAGATTTTGTCGGAGAAATAATAATAAACTCAATATTTTTTGGCGGTTCTTCTAAAAGTTTTAAGAGAGAGTTTTGGGCTACGTCTGTAAACTCAGAAGCTGCAATAATAATATACTTCGTTTGCGATTCACTAATATATGCCTCAGCAGTAACAAGTTTTGCATGCTCTATTTTAAAGTTTTCTTCTACAAATCTTACTACTCTAAAACCATGTAACTCGTTTTCAAGTTTTTGAGCTGCGGCTTCAACCTCACCTGCTATGAGGATATGCCCCTTCACCACGTTATGAGCTTGCATCAACCTCTCCAAACATTGCTGCATTGAGTGAAGCATCAAAGAGTTTGTAGAGCTGTAAAAGTTTAATATCCAAATCTGTATCATAAGATTTAAGTGTAAAAGCATTATTGAAATCTTCATCAAAAATCCAAAAATAGCTCTCATCTTTTCTTTTAGCAATATCACTGCGTTTGTCATCACCTTTACCGATATACCAAAAGAAATAATCATCTTTATAAGAAAGAGAAATCATATCATCTATAATATCTATTATTTCTCCACCGCTTACACTGTTGTAATGCGTGTAAATGTTGTCAATACTGATAATGGGAATAAGCGGTCGCTCTAAAAACAGTCCGTTCATAGAACTTAATATATAATTTTCAAACCATTTTCGTTTTTCATCAGTAATTAAAATAATTGTTTTACCGTTGAGAATTTGTTCTAATGCAAATGCCGTTGTTTTAGACCACTCAAAGCGGTACTCTTCAAGCCAGCTGAGACTACCACCCTCTTCTCTTATAGCATCCAAGCTCCACTGTGCAAAATCCGGCATATGAGTGCTTATTTGTCTAACTCGTAAGTATTATGAAGAGAGCGTACAGCAAGTTCTGCATACTTTTCATCAATCACCATAGATACTTTTATTTCAGACGTAGAAATCATATTGATATTAATATTTTCTTTTGCCATCGTTGAAAATGCCTGTGCGGCAACGCCTGCATGCGATTTCATACCGACGCCTACGACAGAAACTTTACAAATATCTTCATTATAGGAATCATCTTTGATTTCACCGCTTTTGACAAATGTATCTACGACACTTTTTGCATCATGTAAGTCACCAACAGGTACCGTAAAGTCAATGTTTGTTGTATCATCAACCGCTTTGTTTTGAATAATCATATCAACATTGACTTCAGCATCCGCCAATGCATTAAAAATATCAGAGGCTATGCCCGGTCTGTCCTTGACACCCATTAAAGAGATACGTGCTTGGTTTCTGTCTAAAGCAATTCCGCTTACTAATGGTTTTTCCATAATATTTTCTTCCTTTGTAATTAATGTTCCCTCTTCATCGCAAAAACTGCTTCTTGTGACTAAATTGACATTTAATTTTTTTGCCAGTTCTACTGAACGGTTTTGCAGTACTTTTGCTCCTAAAGATGCAAGTTCAAGCATCTCATCATAAGAGATTTTCTCCAGTTTCTTTGCTTTAGGCTCTATACGAGGGTCGGTTGTAAATATACCTGTTACATCTGTATATATTTCACATAAATCAGCCTTTAAGGCACCGGCAATGGCTACAGCAGATAAATCGCTTCCTCCGCGTCCGAGCGTTGTAACATCACCATTTTCATTCACCCCCTGAAAACCTGCGACAACGACAACTTTCCCTTCTTTTAAAGCATTTTTCATTGATTGGGGATTTATCTCTTCAATACGTGCTTTGGTATGATGTTTATCCGTTACTATGCCCGCTTTTCTTCCTGTCATAGCTTCCGCATCAATACCCATTTCCTGCAGTGCAATAGAAAGAAGAGCTGCAGTCACACGCTCTCCCGAGCTTAAAAGCATATCCATTTCAGCCCGGGCAGGATTTGTTGAAAAATGCTCAGCAAAACCTACAAGTTTATTTGTTTCACCGCTCATAGCTGAAACAACTACTACAACATCATTTCCCGCTTTTCTTGTTGCCGCTACACGATTTGCCACGTTTTGTATACGCTCTAAATCACCAACACTTGTTCCACCGAATTTTTGAACTATTAACATTTACAACAGCCCCTCTTTCTTAAAATAATTTATAACTTTTTCATATACAGGCTGCTTAAAATGTGCAGTATATTCTAATACACTTTCAATATCTACAAACTTGTAATTTATGAACTCAGGATGCTTTGTATCAAGATTTATCTTTGCATCTTCCGCGAGTTTGAGTAAAAAATATTTTTGTGTCTGTCCCTTGTATGGTTTCATTTTATTCGCAATTTTAGGAGGAAAATCATAAGAAATCCATTCTGGATATTCTGCAATTATTTCAGCGGACTCTGTTCCTATCTCTTCTTCCATTTCACGAAAAAGTGCTTCTTTCACCTCTTCACCTTCATCAATGCCCCCTTGAGGAAACTGCCAGATGTCAGTCAAATCATTTCTTTGTGCAATAAAAACGTCTTTCTTGTGCGGATATGCACTTGAGACTATTATCATGGCAACATTGGGACGGTATATTTCTTTTTTACTCATGTAAGCACCTGTATTTAATTATCGCGATTATACAAAAATAGCCATTAAAATAAGTTTATCCGGTTATAATTTCTTTATGCTTTTATATATACATATTCCGTTTTGTGACTCAAAATGCTCTTACTGTGCTTTTAACTCCTATGTTGACAAGTTCCATCTCAAAAAAAAATATATGCGTGCATTAAAAAAACAGCTTCAACATGAACTGCTAAGGTTCCAAGCCAAAAAAAACACAATTGAGACCGTTTTTATAGGAGGCGGCACACCTTCAACCGTTTCACCGAAACTTTATGAAGATATTTTTGCGTTGTTTCGCCCTTACTTAATTCAAGACGCTGAAATTACAAGTGAAGCCAATCCAAACAGTGCGACTAAAGAGTGGCTTGAGGGAATGAAAAAACTTGGAGTAAACCGCATTAGCTTTGGAACACAAACCTTTGATAAAGAGAAGCTCAAAGTTTTAAACAGAGCGCATACACCGCAAATGTCTATAGATGCCGTGAACAATGCCTCTAGTGTTGGCTTTGAAAATATTTCATTAGACTTAATATATGCTACTTTGGGCGACACAGAAGAATTACTTGCTAAGGATATACAAACTGCGCTGTCTCTGCCGATCAATCATATAAGTGCCTATGCTTTAATGATTGAAGAAGGAACTACTTTTGAAAAACGGCCGCAAATGTCAAATGAGCAGCTTGATTTGACAAAATGGATTTTTAAAGAAATTCAAAAACATGGGTTTGAACAATATGAGATAAGTAATTTTGGAACCTATAAATCACTTCATAATCTTGGCTACTGGCAATATAAAGATTATATTGGTGCCGGTGCCGGAGCTGTTGGTAAATTAGGACTTACAAGATTTTATCCGCAAACTGATATAGAAACATATATAAATAACCCTCTGGATATCAAGGAAGAGCTTTTGAGCCAAGAGGACAAAAGACTTGAGCAAATATTTTTAGGTCTGCGTTCAACTATCGGTGTCAATCAAAATATATTAAATAATAAAGAAATAAAAAAAGCGTCAATTTTACTTGATGAACAAAAATTAGAGCTAAAAAATAATATTTTATACA
>CAZDEM010000069.1:0-8927 GCA_964504315.1 uncultured Sulfurimonas sp. | reverse complement strand
ACACTGCGCATCAACACTCTTACAAGATTTGCACCCAGCGTGTTTTCACCGGCTTTTAAACCATGATGATAATGATACCTTTGTTCGGGTTGAGGCATAAGATTGGCATGTTCGCCTCCATGCAGTTGTGTTTTGATATCTAAATGGCTGTAAGATGTATTATAAAACCGTGCATGTTTGTGTAAAATATCATAAGGACGAGAGAGTGTTTTTGCATTTTCTACATTAGGAAGGTAATCATTACCTACCATAAATGATTCAGGGTGAGGGTGCGGCGGGCCAGTATAACCGACGATTTTTCCGAAATCTTTTTTAAGGTATTCAAGATTATAATACCAATGTGCAGGCATAGACAAAGCATCTGAAATAAATAAGCCCCAGAGCGCATTTTCAATTTTGCTTTTGTCTTTCATAATAAACCCTATTTTTTCCCAAAAAATTTATAATAAAAGTCTTTTACAAGACGCATTTTTGTCCGGCTCAAAACCAGATTACCGCTTTTTATTTCTCCGCTTGTAACCGTTGTTCCTGCTGCTATCATTACGTTATCTTCTATAATGACAGGAGCTACAAGTTGAGAATCACTGCCGATAAAAACATTTTTACCTATGAGTGTTTTGTACTTTTTGACACCGTCATAGTTACATGTAATGGTTCCGGCGCCGATATTTGTTCCTTCATCTATTTGGGCATCACCCAGATAACTCAAATGACCTGCTTTAACACCTTTGAGTGTTGATTTTTTTACTTCAACAAAATTACCGATGTGCGTATCTTCTATATAACTAAGCGGTCTTAAGTGTGCCATAGGTCCGCAGTCGGAGTTTTTCATAAAACTGTCTTCTACAACACTTCCTGCTTTTATATGAGAGTTTATAATCTTACTTTCTCCTGTAATGCGGCAGCCGTTTTCTACTATGCATTCCCCCTCAAATACTACGCCTTCTTCGATGTAAATGGTTGATGGAAGTTGCATGCTTACACCTTCTTGCATCCATTTTGTTTTGATTTTATCCTGCATAATTATTTCAGCTTCTGAAAGATCCTTTTTAGAATTGACGCCTTTAAAATATTCTTCATCTACAAGTAAAGGAACTATACTGCATTCATCTTCATTCGCCATAGCTATAATATCGGTAAGATAGTATTCCTGTTGCGCATTGTCATTACTTAAATCAGGAATATATCGCTCTAAAATCATTTTTGAAAAGGCATATACTCCAGCATTGACAGTTGTAATATTAAGCTCTGCATCATCAGCATCTTTTTGTTCTACAATATATTCAACATGATTATTTCGTACAATGACGCGACCGTATCCATCCGGATTTTCAAGATCAAAAATACTCATAATTATATCTGCTTCAAGTTCTAAAAACCCTTTGAGTGCATCTGCACTGATAAGAGGCATATCTCCATTAAGAACCAAAACTTTGTCATGTTTTGGCTGCACTTGCATCATAGCACCGCCCGTTCCAGGGTAATTTTTTGCATCTTGTTCTACAAAATTAATGTCATCAAAATATTTTTGCATTTCTTCTATGACAGCTTCTTTTTGATGTGCTACCACAACAGTTATATCATCTGAAAGTTTACGAGACTCTTTTATGATGTGATAAAGCATAGGCTTTCCGCTGATGTTGTGTAAGACTTTGGCTTTTGAAGACTTCATACGGCTGCCTTTTCCCGCTGCCAAAATTATAATGCTAATATTTTCTTTTTTCATTTTTTCTCTTTGTCTATTTTAATATGCGGTAATTTAAAACTAATCTTTATTTCGGAAGCAAGATTTTAACTTTGCCTTTTAGGCTTTTAAGCTAATCAGCCTAGGTTAAAACCTAGGTTCCGAAAAAATTAACAATTTTTTATAATATTACTGAGTTTTAAATTACTGCGATTTTAATACGTAATGTTACCATTATTTAATTATAAAGTGTATAATTCCAAACTTATTTACAATAAGATATTTTAAACAAAAGAAGAATTTCCCCTTGAAAAGATTTACACAAACACAACTTATCATCTATGTTAGTATATTTTTTATTTTATTTGACAACTACAGCTTTTTTCACAACGTCTTGCAGGTTTATCCTCTCAATTGGCACAATATAGGCTTTTTAGTTTCTCTGGCGGTTATCATTGTATTTTTTATGATATTTTTGCTCAGCCTATTTTGTTATAAGTACACACTCAAGCCCATAATTATCACACTGCTTCTTGTATCATCACTCACAAACTACTTTATGAACAGCTATCATGTTGTCATTGATGCAAGTATGATTAGAAATACATTGCAGACAAACATGCATGAATCTTTAGATTTAGTAACACTCAAACAGGTTTTGTATTTTGTCTTTTTGGGTCTTTTACCTTCATATTTCGTATACAAATCAAAGGTTGCGTACAGACCGTTTAAACAGGAGTTTTTAGTACGATTAAAGCTTATTGGACTCTCTTTGGCAGTTATCGTAGCATCCGTCTTTTTATTTAGTAAGTTTTATACATCATTTGTCAGAGAACATAAACCCCTGCGTTATACAATAAATCCGGCATATTGGATGTATTCCATCGGGAAATATATCAGCCTGACATTTAACAGTGGAAAACTTGTCGTAAAACCGATAGGTCTGGATGCAAAGGTAGTCAATGATGATAACCGAAGCAAACTCGTTATTATGGTTGTAGGTGAAGCTGCTCGTGCAGACCATTTTAGCCTTAACGGTTATGAAAGAGAGACAAATCCGCTGCTTGCACAAGATGATATAGTGGACTTTCCAAATTTTTATTCATGTGGAACTTCTACTGCTGCATCCGTGCCGTGTATGTTTGCAAAATATAATAAATCAGATTACAGCTATAAAAAAGGCATCAGCACCGAAAATGTACTTGATGTTCTCAAACATACAAAAGATGTAGCAATACTCTGGCGAGACAACAACTCTGACTCAAAAGCTGTGGCATTACGTGTACCGTACGAAGATTATAAGATTCCAAAGAATAACACGGTTTGTGAAAACGGAGAGTGCAGAGACGTCGGTATGCTTGTGGGACTTGATGAGTTTATAGAAAAAAACAAGGGTAAAAACATTTTAATAGTTTTACATCAAATGGGAAATCACGGTCCGGCATACTATAAACGTTACCCAAAAGCGTTTGAAAAATTCACGCCTACATGTAAGACAAATCAGCTTGAAGATTGCACGCAGGAAGAGATAAAAAATGCATATGATAATGCAATTTTATATACGGATTATTTTTTAGACAAGACGATAGACTTTTTAAAAAAATATGATAAAAAATATGATACGGCCATGATATATATGAGTGATCACGGAGAAAGTTTAGGTGAGGGAGGTGTTTATCTCCACGGGCTTCCTTACTTTATGGCTCCTGATGCGCAGGTACATATCGGTGCTCTTATGTGGTTTGGAAAAAATATGGCAAAAAGAGTAAATGAAAAAGCACTGAGAAAAAGAAAAGATGAGAAATATACACAAGATGATTTGTTTCATACGCTTTTAGGACTCTTTAATGTACAAACAAAAGAGTACAATAAAAAGATGGATATTCTAAAAAATGAACATTAACCAACAGCTTGTCGTTACCTTTATAGTACTGCTTTTTAGTATTGTATTTTTTGGTATCACTGATGTTGATCTCAGTCTGCAAGATGAATTTTTTAATTTTTCAACACATAAATGGGTTCTTTTTTGGGGTGAACAGCCTTACAAATTTATATTTTATGACGGAATTAAAAAACTCTTAATTGCCTTTGCTGTGAGTTTGTTAATTGCACTCATACTTTTTAGAAAAACAAAAATAGTCAATGACTATAAAAGGGGAATGATAATTGTTATTTTATCAGCTATTTTTGTTCCGCTAATTGCAAGTTCTATAAAAGGTCAAACAAATATGCCCTGCCCGAAAGATGAAGTAAGATACGGTGGTGTATACCCAAGAACGGCAGTATGGCAAAATTACACGCCGGAGTTCAAACTCCACCATGAAAAAAGTAAATGCTGGCCTGCTGGACATGCCAGCGGCGGTTTTGCACTTTTAAGTCTTGTTTTTTTATTTCATAAAAGAAAACACAAGATTATTGCCGGCACTGCGGCTTTAGTTGTCGGTTGGAGTATGGGACTCTATAAAATGATTATCGGTGACCATTTTTTTAGTCACACGGTTATTACGATGATACTTGCATGGCTGATTATCTTACTCATTGCAAAGATAGTCAATAAAATTTACTCTTTAAGATAATTGTGCTATTATAATGTAATTATAAATTTTTGATAAGGTTTTTGGATGGATTTAGGTACGGTCATTGGTATTGTTTTGATTATGGCTCTTTTACTCGGAGCCATGACAATGGGTGTTGGTGTCGGTGCATATATCGATATTCCTTCTGTTTTAATTGTTGTCGGTGGTAGTATCGGGGCCTTGATGATTTCATTTAAACCGGCTCAGATGAAAAAGTTTACGAAAGTATTTATGAAGGCTATAAAGCCTGCCGAAGAAGATGTCGGTGAGCTTATTAAAAAACTTGTAGAGTTTGCAACCAAAGCAAGAAAAGACGGGATTTTAGCACTGGAGAGTGAAGTAAACAATGAAGAAAATGAGTTCTTAAAAAAAGGGCTCTCAATGGCGATAGACGGAAGTGAACCTGATACTATTCGTGATTTACTAGAAATTGATATGGAACAAACAAGTACACGCCATAAAATCTATGCTTCTATATTTAACCAATGGGCAGGGCTTGCAGGAGCAATGGGTATGATCGGTACGCTAGTTGGTTTGGTTGCCATGCTTTTAAATATGGCAGATCCTTCGGCCATCGGTCCTTCGATGGCAGTTGCTCTCCTTACAACAATGTATGGAGCAATGATTGGTAATATATTTGGAACACCGATTTACAATATTTTAAGTATTCGAAATGATGAAGAAACTATGCTAAAAGAGATGATACTTGAAGGTATCATGTCAATTCAATCCGGTGACGCACCAAGAGTTCTTGAAGCGAAACTACTTGCATACTTGGCACCTGCTGATCGTGTAAGTCAGTTTGAATAATGGACACTATTGATGGCTAAGCAAAAATGTCCTGAATGTGAAGAGTGTCTTCCGGCATGGCTGGCTGCATTTGGAGATTTGATGTCTCTTCTTCTGTGTTTTTTCGTTTTACTCCTTTCTATGTCAAGTATGGACGCAAAAAAGATTTCAGAAGCAATCGGTTCACTTTCAGGAGCTATGAGTGTACTCGAAGGCGGCACCCAAACTGAAATTTCAAAAAAAAGAATGCTTGAAGCTACGCCGATAGATATTCAAGATGAAACGAGTGAAGTTGTAAATAGAGTACAGCAGGCTGCAGGTGATGCAAATGAGATGATGGAAAAAACACAATCTCCGGCAATTACTGTAAAAGAAGCTCAAGACGGTTTTGTTATAAAACTGCCTGCTACGCTTTTATTTAAACCTGGAAGTGCTACGATAGAAAATCAGGATGCGTTATTGTTTTTAAAACGAATTACTCTGATTATTCAAGAGTTGCCAAATGATATGCTAGTTGATGTTCAAGGGCATACTGATAATACGGGTCCTGGAGCGAACAGCCCCTATAAAGACAATTGGGAACTTTCAACTGCAAGAGCTTTAGCAGTACTCCATGAACTGATTTTAGATGGAGTAGACCCGGCACGTATGAGTGCTACAGGTTTTGCTCAGTATCAGCCAATAGCTACAAATGCAACGGCAACAGGAAGAGAAAAAAACCGAAGAGTTGAGTTACATTTTTACGGTAAAAAAAATGATGAAGCTACAAATGTAAACAATTCAATTTTAGATAAGACAGCTGAGAAGAAATGATAAGAGGTCTATTTTTATTTTTAGCACTGAGTGCTTTGACATTTGGTGCACAATCTCCGGTTATTCCTACTATGAATTTAAGTCTTTCAGCACCGGATACGCCGCAGCAGCTTGTTTCATCCCTTAATGTATTAGTTGTTCTTACCTTACTGTTTTTAGCACCGGCTATGGTGCTTGTAATGACAACATTTACCCGCTTTGTTATTGTATTCGGGTTTTTACGTCAGGCACTCGGTACACAGCAGGTTCCTCCGACACAACTGCTTGTTATGCTCGCAATGATACTGACATTTTTTGTGATGGAACCCATAGGAACACAAGCTTACAATGATGGTATAAAGCCCTATGTAGCCAAAGAGATAGGCTATGAAGAGGCTTTTACCAAAACTACTTTGCCTTTTAAAAACTTTATGATTAGAAATACCAGAGAAAAAGATCTGGCGCTTTTTTTACGTATACGAAAAATGCAAAACCCTAAAAGTGTGGCAGATGTACCTTTATCTATTGTGATTCCGGCATTTATTATCAGTGAGATGAAAACTGCTTTTGAGATAGGTTTTTTACTCTTTTTACCTTTTTTGGTGATAGACATGGTTGTGGCATCTATTTTGATGTCAATGGGTATGATGATGCTGCCTCCTGTTATGATTTCTTTACCTTTTAAAATACTTGTATTCGTATTGATTGACGGTTGGAATTTACTTATAGGTAATTTAATATCTTCTATAAAATAAATATTTTTTTAAGGATACAAATTGGATTGTAAATATTTTGGTGAATGTGGTGCCTGTAGAGTTTATGAACATGGCTATGAAGCACAGCTCAATGAAAAAGTACAGATAAACAAAGAACGATTTGCTTCTTATTTTAGTGGAGATATTTCTGTATATAAATCTTTGGATGAGCATTATCGTGCAAGGAGTGAGTTCAAAATATGGCACTCAAACGAAGATATATTTTATGCAATGAATCATGTTGATAAAAAAGGTGTGCTTCTGATAGATGAATGCCCGCAGGTGAATGAATATATTGCAGCACTTATGCCTCAGCTTCTTTGTGCAATTAAAGAAAACGATATAGAATTTAAACTTTTTGGTGCAGACTTTTTAAGTTCAAGTTCGGGTGAGATAGTTGTTTCACTTTTATATCACAGGGCTTTAGATGAAGTATGGCAGGAAAAAGCAAAAAAAATTGCACAAGATTTGAAGATATACATCATAGGCCGGTCACGTAAGCAAAAAGTTATAATCGGGCAGGATTATATAACTGAGACTTTACATGTAAACAACGACATTTATAAATTTAAATATATAGAAAACAGTTTTACGCAGCCAAATCCAAGAGTAAATGAGCAGATGATTGCATGGGCTGCAGACAAATTTTCAGATACGCAGGATGATTTGCTTGAACTTTACTGCGGTGCAGGAAATTTCACCATTCCCTTTGCAAAAAAATTCAACAAAGTTCTGGCAACTGAAATATCTAAATCTTCTATCAATGCAGCAAAAGCAAATATGCAGTTAAATGATGTTCATAATATAGAATTTGTACGTATGAGTGTTGAAGAATTTGTTGATGCGCTTGAAGGGGTGCGAGAGTTTAGAAGAATGAAAGATATTGACATTAAGAATTACACTATCAACTCTATCTTTGTTGATCCTCCAAGAAGTGGAATGGGTGAGTACTCATGTAAGTTTGCTTCAAGATATAATCATATAGTATACATATCATGTAACCCGCAAACGCTGTTGGATGATTTAGATATATTATGTAAAACACATGACATTACGGATATGGCACTTTTTGATCAATTTCCATACACGCATCATGTTGAAATGGGTGTAAAGCTTATAAAAAAAGGGTTGTAATGAAATTTTTACTTGTTCTGGTTTTTGTGTTGAATCTTTATGCAGATGAGATACAACGTATTGATTCCATTGTAAAAGATATTACTAAACTGCGTATGAATTATCAAAAATCTCAAGAGGAGATAGATATCTATAAAAATAGAGTAAAAACTTTGGAAAATGAGTTAAAAATAGCTAATAATCTTTTAAAAATCAAAGAAAAAAATATAGTAAAAGTCAAACTAAAAGAAGTAAAATGTTTGAATAATCAAGAAAATATTTTTCCTGAATTAAAAATGCGTACTAAAATCATTCATACTAATGCCAGTGCATATCGTTTGAATAAAAATGCACCTATATATAATGATGTCAATGGTATGAAAATAGATGAATGGGAAAAGGGCACCTCTTTTACATCAAATCAAAAAACAGACAAATTTATAAAAATTACAGGATATTTTAAAAATCAGCAATGGGTCAAAGCTGAAAAACCTTTATGGATTAATATTAATGATGCTTTTAAAAGAGATGTCAAATGAAAAAAATTTTAATTATCAGTAGTGGACCAGTAGGTGATCATTTCATTCAAAGGGTAACCGAAACATATTCGAGTGAAAATATTTACTATATAATACAAACAAAAGAAAAAGAGTTTAAAGATGCAAATCCGGCACGCTTTAAATTTTATGAGTTTGACCCTACAAGTTTTTATAAATTGGCAAATCTGCTGAAAATGGAGTTTATTCAAGTTATTATAGCTATGGATAATCAGATCGAAATAGAAAATACCATTAAAAATATTCGAGTAGTGAAAAAACAACTCCGTGTTGTTGTTTTGAATCAATGGGATATGACAAATGAAGATGCTAATGTTGTCTTAGTGAATGCAAATGAGATTTTAGCATCCCGTTTACTTGATTATCTGCCAAATGTGCCTGTTATTGCGCAGAATGTGGGTATAGGTGAGGGTGAAATTATGGAAGTGCTTGTTCCGTTTGGAAGTTCTTTTGTTTACCGTCATATCGGAGTTATTGAACAAAAAAATTGGCGTATTGTCGCTATATATAGAAATCGAAAACTCATTATGCCTTCGCGCAGGCGTATGATACAGCCAAATGACACACTTCTTCTTGTGGGTGATCCGACAGTATTACGTTCTGTATATAAAGCTATTAAACGCGAACTTGGACAGTTTCCTGAACCTTTTGGAACGAATAT
>CAZDEM010000068.1:0-9033 GCA_964504315.1 uncultured Sulfurimonas sp. | reverse complement strand
CCTTTAAGCGTTATTCTGACAAGTATTGAACTGTATGAAATGAAAAATAAAAAAGACAGGCAGCTCTCAAAGATTGAAGCGGCTGCGAAAAATATATTTAACATTTATGATGATTTGAGTTACCTGGTGAAAAAAGATCAGGTGCAGTACCCTAAAGTTTCTATTGAACTGGTCTCATATTTAAACGCACGCATAGAATTTTTCCGGGATGTTGCCATGCTTTCAAAAATAGATTTTAAATACAGCAGTCAGCTTGAGAAAGCCTATATTTATTTTAATGAAACAAAGCTGCAACGCATTGTGGATAATACTATAACTAATGCCATAAAATATACCTTGGCAAAGGAAATTGTCTCTTTACATGTAAAACAAACAGGGATACATGTGATTTTCAGCGTTTCAAGCAAATCAAAAATTATAAAAAATACTGAAAAGATTTTTGATGCTTACTACAGAGAAAGTGATAATATGAAAGGTTTTGGTCTTGGGTTGCAACTAGTTAAAAATATTTGCCAAGAAGATAATGTAAGTATAGATATAGAGTCAACTGATGAATTGACAACCTTTTTATACAAATTTAAAATGATGGGTGAGTAATGAAAATTCTTTTACTTGAAGATGAGTTAATGCTAAATGAATCGATACAGGAATACCTTCAGGAACAGGGGCATATAGTAAGCAGTTTTGTTGACGGCTTAGAAGCTTTTACAAATCTGCAGAGTGATGATTATGATTTACTGATTTTAGACATCAGTGTTCCAAATATAGACGGTCTGACACTTTTGGAAAAACTTCATGAACTCAAAATTCATACGCCTACAATTTATGTCAGTGCTTTGGTTGATATAGAAGATATATCTCGTGCTTATGATTTAGGGTGTTATGACTACTTGAAAAAACCCTTTCACTTAAAAGAGCTTGCTCTCAAAATTGACAGAATATTAGTGGACAAAGAAGTGCCGAGAGTACATTTGAGACTTTCAAAGAATTACAGTTATGATCAGGAACATAACACCTTGTTGTTTAATGGTGAACCGCAGACACTTACAAAAAAACAATCGCAAATTATAGACATTTTAGCAAGAAACAGAAGCAGAGTAGTAGATTTTGAGCAGTTTCGAGTTTATGTGTGGGATGAACAGATTGTGGATAATGCAACAATAAGGGCAGAAGTCAACAGACTCAAAAAAAGCTTGAAAGAAGATATTATAAATAATATACGCGGTATGGGATATATGATAGATAAACCATAGATAAGTGTTACTTATCTTTACATGTAAAGCGTAATTTCTCCAATATTACAACAATAAAACTTTTGCTATGTTCATGCTATGTTTGTGTTTTACTATTAACGTGAAATTTTACATATGGAGATAAAATGAAAAAGCATATAGTATTAAGTGGACTTGTACTAGGTCTTTTAAGCAGCGCAAACGCAGCTGAAGATTTAAAGGGTATGTTTACTGAGGGAAAGGCAAGCGGACAAATCCGTATGTTTTCTATTGACAGAACTTATCAGGGAACTGCTGGGAATTCACTTCATCGTAACGGTACCGCCTTAGGTGGGCATTTAAAATTTGAAACAGGGGACTATAAGGGGTTAAAAGCAGCAGTTGGTTTTTATACTACAAACCGTATAGCATCATCTCCAACTGTTGATCCAACTTTATTTGGAGAAAATAGTGATGGTTATTCAATTATAGGTGAAGCCTATTTACAATATACAAGGGGAAACACTACATTTAAAGGCGGACGCCAAACATTGGAAACACCTATGGCTGGTGGTGATGACGCAAGAATGATGCGCAATCTTTTTGAAGCGTATATTCTTACAAACAAAGATATTAAAGATACAACTTTAATAGCAGGTCATATAACAAAATTTGCTCAAGGAACATTTGGACGTGCTTATAGCAGTTCATCTGCTGCAAATCAGTTACTTTCTATTACATCAGGATACTCTTATGTAGATCCGCAAAATCAAGTCAGTCATTTTGAAAATATAGGCACTTATGCCCTGGGACAATCAACAAGCGGCATTTCTCTTGCATCTGTAACATACAGCGGTGTAAAAAACCTAAAAGTACAGTTATGGGATTATTATGCATATGATATTTTAAATGCCGTTTATGGACAAGCTGACTTTTCTTGGAAATGTTTACTCAATGACAATGTACATCCTTTTATATCAGGACAATTTATTAAAGAAAATGATGTTGGCAATAAATATGCCGGAACATTAAACGGGTTATACTGGGCAGCAAAAGTAGGTGCAAAAGTAGAAAATTTTGCAGCGTATGTAGCCTATTCACAAACGAGTGATAATTCAGCTTCAGAAGCTGCAGCCGGAGGAACTGCTAATGCAATCATTACACCGTGGGGAGGAATGCCTGCATTTACTCAGGGGATGGTGACGCGTCATATGTTCTTAGCAGGAACTAAAGCAACGAAAGTGGCTGCTAGTTACAATTTTAAAAATTTGGGTGCTAATTTATCTACTGCTGTATATTATACATCATTTAATATGGACGCAAACAGTGGCTATGGCATAGCAAGAACTACATATGAGCCAGGTTTTGACATTAAATATTATCCGGCGGCAATTAAAAATCTACAAGTAAGATTTCGTGGTAATTTCCCAAGAAAGTTTGCTGAGAGTACCAGTACTTCAGGTGATACCGGTTGGAGTGAATACAGATTTATAGTGAATTATAATTTCTAATATTTTTAGAAAAACATAAAAGGAAAAAAAATGCAAAAGAGCATGGTAGAAAAGATTAAGGCCAATCCTGATTATCAGGAATTGGTTTCTAAAAGAACGAGTTTTTCAATAAAACTTACAATCGCAATGTTGGTGGTCTATTTTGGCTTCATTTTAACAATTGCATTTGATCCGTCTGCTTTGGCAGTCCCTCTTTCAAGTGATTCTGTTACGACTATTGGTATTCCAATAGGGATGGCAGTGATTGTGTTTGCTTTTGTACTTACGGGTATATATACAAAAAGAGCAAACGGTGAATTCGATGATTTGGCAAACAAAATCAAAGAATCTCTAAAGGAAGATTAAATGAATAACATAAATAGAATATTTTTATTTTTAATATTTGGAAGTATCGCTGCATTTGCATCCGGCACAATCAGTGGTGAAATACAAAAACAGCCACTCAACATTCCTGCAATTGTAATGTTTGTTATCTTTGTAGGTGCGACTTTAGGTATTACTTACTGGGCGGCTAAAAGAACAAAATCTGCAAAAGATTTTTATACTGCAGGTGGTGGTATTACAGGACTCCAAAATGGTATGGCAATTGCGGGTGATTATATGTCTGCAGCTTCATTTTTAGGAATTTCCGGACTTGTATACTTAAAAGGATATGACGGACTTATTTACTCTATTGGGTTTTTAGTTGGCTGGCCTCTTATTCTTTTTATGATTGCAGAGCCTTTAAGAAATCTGGGTAAATATACGTTTGCAGATGTTGCTTCATACAGACTTCGTCAAAAACCTATTCGTATATTGGCTGCATTTGGTTCTGTTGCGACTGTTATTTTATATCTAATTGCACAAATGGTTGGTTCCGGCAAACTGATTCAAATTTTATTTGGTCTTCAATATGAAGTAGCAGTTATCTTAGTCGGTGTGTTAATGGTGTTATATGTAACATTCGGCGGTATGCTTGCAACGACTTGGGTACAGATTATTAAAGCATTTTTACTGCTAGTAGGTGCTACTTTTATGGCAATAGCCGTTATGGCACATTATGATTTTAGTTTTGGCGCACTGTTCGCACATGCAACAGAATTAAAAGGTATAGAAATTATGTCTCCGGGTGGGCTTGTCAGTGACCCGGTTTCAGCTATATCTCTGGCTGTTGCCTTGATGTTTGGTACTGCAGGACTTCCTCATATATTGATGAGATTTTTTACAGTCGGGAATGCGAAAGAAGCCCGTAAATCAGTATTTTTTGCGACAGGATTTATCGGGTACTTTTATATACTGACATTCATTATTGGTTTTGGTGCAATTGTTATGGTATTTAAGAATCCTCAATATTTAGATTTAGCCAAACAAGCAATAAGCGGAGGTTTCCCGATTCTCGGTGGAAACAATATGGCGGCTATTCATCTATCTCATGCAGTTGGCGGTGACTTTTTCCTCGGCTTTATCTCTGCAGTTGCTTTTGCAACGATTTTAGCTGTTGTTTCAGGTTTAACGCTTGCAGGTGCTTCTGCAATTTCACATGACCTTTATGCTTCTGTGTATAAAAAAGGAGAAGTTGACGGACTCAAAGAGATGAAAGTTTCAAAAATTGCAACTGTTATTTTAGGAATAGTTGCTATAATTTTAGGAATTGCATTTGAGAAACAAAATATCGCTTTTGTTGTTGGTTTGGCTTTTGCTATTGCAGCTTCTGCAAACTTTCCTGTACTTTTACTTTCAATGTACTGGAAAAAACTTACAACTCGCGGTGCCGTGATTGGTGGAACTTTGGGCCTTGCAACAGCTGTAATGCTTGTAATTCTTGGTCCAATTGTCTGGGTCCAGATTTTAGGAAATGCTGAAGCAATTTTTCCATACAAATATCCGGCGCTTTTTTCTGTAACTGTCGCTTTTGTTGGAATCTGGTTCTTTTCAGTAACTGATAAATCAGAAGCTGCAAAAGAAGAAATGGAAGCATTTGAAGCACAGTATGTCAGAGCACAGACTGGTATCGGTGCTGAGGGTGCGAGCGAGCATTAAGGAGTTTAAGCATGAGTCTTTTAGATCAACGCAAACTAATCGCTTCTATACATCCTTTTGAACTGTTAAGCTCATCTGAGCTTGATAGTTTAATGCAAAAGATTGATATTGCCTACTATACAAAAGAGACTCTGCTTATTTCTAAAAGTATTCCATCAATTGCTTTTTATATCATCATTAAAGGTTATGTTTCTGAGTATATTGATGATAACATTCATACTGTTTATGGAGAAGGTGACAGTTTTGATGCTGATGCTTTAATCTATGGTGAAACACAAAGCAAGTTTATAGTGAGTGAAGATTTAATTTGTTATGAAATTAAAAAAGATGATTTTCTTAATTTGATACAGAATAAACATATACAACACTATTTTTTACAAGATTTTGTTTCACGACATCAGCATCTCAAAGAGTATTCCTGGCAAAGTCAACTTACCCCGTTTCTTGTTTCCAAAGTTGAAGATATTTATCTTCACAAAGCCTGTATCGTGAAATCACACATCAGCATATATGATGCTCTTAAAGAGATGAAAAATGTAAAAGCAACTTGTATCATTGTAAATGATGCCGGTATTTACAGTATTGTTACTGACACAGACTTGCGAGAAAAAGTTTTACTGGGTGACTTTGATGTGAGAGATTCTATTACAAATATATCTTCAAAAGACCTTGTCAGCATACAAGTAAATGATTTTTTATTTAATGCATTAATTTTGATGACACATAATGGGGTTAAACGTCTTGTTGTAAAAAATGATGAGAAAATTGTTGGAGTATTAGAACAATTAGATTTGTTGAGTTATTTTGCAAATCACTCCTATTTGGTATCGGTTCAAATAGAAAAAGCAAGCACTATTGATGATTTACAGGAGATTCAAAGCGGTTTGAAAAATCTTGTGACAACATTAAATTCCAATGGGGTTAAAGTACGTTACATAAGTAAGCTGGTCTCAACACTGAATCTGAAAATTTATGCTAAAGTTTTTGAAATGTATGTTGATGAATCATTACGACAAAAATGTGCTTTGATCGTTATGGGTTCAGAGGGCAGGGAAGAGCAGATTTTAAAAACAGATCAAGATAATGCTCTAATAATTGCTGATGATGTTGATACCAAGCTTTTTGAAGAGCCTATGAAAAATCTTAATTCGGCTTTGTTGAAAATAGGATTTGTTAAATGTGCCGGCAATGTTATGGTCAGTAATGAATTTTGGCGTCGCAATATGCATGATTTTAAAAATGAAATTAATACTTGGATTGCAAGTATGAATGAAAATAGTTTGCAAAATTTGAGTATTTTTTTGGATGCCAAATGTGTGATTGGCAATTGTGATTTAGTGGATGAAACTAAAGAGTATTTATTTGAGAGTTTTGATGCAAGAGATGATGTGCTGGCTCACCTCGCAAAAATAACACTTTATTTTGAAACACCAATATCACTCTTTAGCGGCTTTGTACTTGAAAAAGAGCATGCAAATAAATTGGACCTGAAAAAAGGTGGTATTTTTGCCATTGTTCACGGTGTGAGATGTTTGGCATTGGAAAATAAAATAAAAAGTACAAATACTATAGAACGCATAAAAGAGTTGAATAACAGAGGTGTTTTTGACAAAGTTTTTGCAATGGAACTGATAGAAAGTTTTGACACACTATCTTCCATACGACTCAAAGCAATGTTAAGTGCAGATAATGAACAGGAGTATAACTATATTAATCCAAAAAATTTGGATAAAACAAGCAGAGATTTATTAAAAGACAGCTTTAAAGTGCTTAATAAATTTAAAAAATTTATTAGTTTTCATTTTCATTTAGAGATGGTGAGTTAATGTTTGTTTTTTTGTTTGATAAATTTAAAAGAAAAAGAAATTTATCAAAGCTCAAAGACAAAAAATTTGCTTATTTATTTGACACAAATGAGAATGATGAAATAGTAGTATTTGATACAGAAACAACGGGCTTAAACCCTAAGGAAGATGAAATACTTTCTATAGGTGCAGTTAAGATTAAAAATAATAAAATACTGATATCGCAAACTTTTGAAATCTATTTGAAAAATACAGGAGATATAAATGCTCAAAGTATACAGATTCATGGTATTCGTCCATGTGATTTAAAGAATGCGAAAGAACCATCTGAAGGTATTAAAGAGTTTTTAGATTTTATAAGAGGTGCTACATTGGTCGGATATTATCTTGAATTTGATGTGGCAATGATAAACAAATATATAAAGCAGATGCTCGGGATAACTTTACCTAATAAAATGGTTGAAGTTTCTGAAATATATTTTGATAAAACAATTACATTCATACCGCAAGGTAATATTGATTTACGCTTTGATACAATCTTGCAAAGTTGTAATATCCCGAATATGGGTGCGCATAATGCTGTAAACGATGCCATAATGACAGCAATGATTTACTTAAAATTAACACAGGAGAAAAAATAAATGTCAGTAACAGAAAAAAAACCGGTTTTTAAACCGAACAAAGAGTTTGCAAAAACTGCTAGAATTAAAAATATGTGTGAGTATCAGGCACTTCAAGCTGAAGCTACTGAGGACTATGAAGGTTTTTGGGGCAGATTTGCCAAAGAAAAGCTTGACTGGATAGAGCCGTTTACAAATGTAATGGATGAATCAAAATTTCCTTTTGTAAAATGGTTTGAGGGCGGAAAACTAAATGTGTCAGCACAATGTATTGACCGTCATTTGGATACACGCAAAAATAAAGCTGCGATTATCTTTGAGGGTGACCGCGGAGACAAACAGATTGTTACCTATTTGGAGCTTTACTATAATGTAAACCGTTTTGCAAATCTGCTTAAAAATGAGTTTGGTGTGAAAAAAGGCGACAGAGTTGTTATATATATGCCGATGATTCCCGAAGCGGCTTATGCGATGCTTGCATGTGCCAGAATTGGAGCTATTCACTCTATTGTCTTTGGCGGATTTTCTGCTGAAGCATTGAAAGATCGTATAGAAGACGCTGATGCAAAAGTTGTGATTACGGCAGACGGTGCGTATAGAAAAGATAAACCATATATGCTAAAACCTGTTGTAGATGCTGCTCTTGAGGGTGATACACCGGTTAAAAAAGTTTTGGTTGTTGAGAGAAATAATGAAGATATTACATGGGTTGCAGGACGTGACTACTCATACAATGAACTCATAAAATCACAAGAAGTTCACTGTGAACCGGAAGTTATGGATAGTGAAGATCCACTTTTCTTACTTTATACTTCAGGCTCAACAGGTAAACCAAAAGGCGTTCAACATAACTCTGCAGGATACATTCTTTGGGCACAAATGACTATGGAATGGGTATTTGATGTAAAAGAGAATGATACTTACTGGTGTACTGCTGATGTTGGTTGGATTACTGGCCATACTTATATCGTCTATGGTCCTTTGGCAATGGGTGCTACAACTGTAATGTTTGAAGGAGTTCCTACGTACCCTGATGCAGGTCGTCCTTGGAAAATGGTTGAGGAATATAAAATCAATCAATTTTACACTGCACCTACTGCTATTCGTGTTTTACATAAGATGGGTGAAGATGAACCGGGTAAATATGACCTTTCAAGCCTGAAAGTTCTTGGAACGGTTGGTGAGCCGATTGATCCACCGGCATGGAAATGGTATTATGAAGAGGTGGGACAAAGTAAATGTGCTATTGTAGATACATACTGGCAAACTGAGACGGGTGGACATATAGTTTCTCCTCTTCCTGGAGCTACACCTATCAAACCTGCATGTGCAACATTCCCTCTCCCTGGAATTATAGCAGAAATTTTAGACCCTGCTACCGGTGAAAAAGTAGAAGCAGGAGAGGGTGGTTACATGTGTGTAACCCGTCCTTGGCCTTCGATGATTCGCGGTGTTTGGGGTGATGAAGAGAGGTTTGTGAAATCTTACTTTGGCGATGTGAAAAAAGACGGTCAACCTGTTTACTTTACAGGTGACGGTGCTGTGTATGATGAAGACGGATATATTACTATTACAGGTCGTACAGATGATGTAATTAATGTAAGCGGTCATAGAATGGGAACTGCTGAGGTTGAAGCAGCTATTAAAAAACATCCTAATGTTGCCGAGGTTGCCGTTGTAGGTAAACCGCATGAACTTAAAGGCGAGGTTATATTTGCATATGTTGTCCTCAAATCAGATGAGGGTATTGCCGATGAGGTAGAAGAAGTACAAGCAATCAATAATATCCTCAAACAAGGGTAAGAAAATATTGCCCTTTGTGATGATAAGGTCTTTGCTCCAGTATTTCCAAAACAAAGATCTGGAA
>CAZDEM010000067.1:0-9057 GCA_964504315.1 uncultured Sulfurimonas sp. | reverse complement strand
GTGTTCAAGTCTGCCGTCAATAATATGGGCTTTTTGAACACCCCCGTCAATCGCTTCTAAACAGGCATCTACTTTTGGTACCATACCGCCATGAATTGTCCCGTTGTCTTTGAGCACCTTGACTTCATCTTTTGTTAATGTCGAGAGCAGTTGTTTGTCATTGTTAAGGACACCTTCAGTATCTGTCAAAAAGATGATTTTATTAGCGCCTATAGCTTTTGCAACATATGATGCACACAAATCTGCATTAATATTATAACCCGGATGTCCCATCTCCTCACCGGCTGCAATCGGTGCGATAACCGGAACAAAATTCTCTTTAATTAAGTTTGAGATAACTTCTGCTTTTACATTGGTTATATTTCCCGTCAATCCCCATTTAGAAAAATCTTTTGCACGAGCACTTATAAAATGGGCATCTTTCCCGCTGATGCCTATTGCCTTTGCTCCGTGAGAATTCAGCAGTGACACTATCTCTTTATTTATCTCGCCGCTTAGTATCATTTCAACAATGCGCATTGTCTCTTTTGTAGTAACACGTTGTCCGTCTATAAACTGTGTGTCAATTTTAAGTGCATCAAGCATATCAGTAATCTTTTTCCCGCCGCCGTGGACAATTACAGGTTTAATACCCACAAGATACATAAGTAAAATATCTTCAGCAAACTTCTCTTTAAGCTGTGGAGAGGTTTGCGCAGAACCGCCGTATTTTATAACCACTATCTCTTTTCTAAATTCACGAATAAACGGAAGTGCATCAAGAAGTGTCTTTACTGTTTCAATTTTTGCTTGCAATATAATTTCCTTAGAGCAATAATAATGCTGCTATTTTATCCAAGATTAGATTATTTAAAGATTATTTGCTATTATAAAAGTATAATATGCTCAAAAGCAGAAAAAGGAATAAAAAATGTGGAACTATCCTATAGATGAAAATCTGTTTGACAAATTTAGTAAATATTCAAAAATTACGGGTGTAATTTTTATGATATTAGGAATGGTAGGTATTATTTACCCTGTCTTTATGACACTTGCCACGGTAACTTTTGTTGCATGGCTAATGATATTTGGCGGTTTTATGGCAGGATACTTTACTTACCTTAGCGATAAGAGCGATTATCTCGGATGGTTGAAAAGTTTTATACTTATCAGCATTGGTCTGCTTATGATATTTTATCCTATGACAGGTATCGGTACGGTTGGTCTGCTGTTGGCGATTTACTTTTTTATGGATTCATTCGCAGGTTTTTCGATTGCTATGACAATGCGCCCGGCAAAAGGATGGGGCTGGTGGCTTATTAATGCAATTTTTTCATTGCTAATTGGAATCTTATTCATCGTCGGCTGGCCATTTACATCGACATACCTGATAGGACTACTAGTCGGTTTCAGCCTCTTCTTTGACGGATTTGCACTTATTGTAACAGGCTCTATCTTTAAAAAAATGACAAAATAGATGGAAACTAAAAAAGCTTTTGGACTCTGGAGCGCTGTATTTTTAGGCATTGGTTCCATGGTTGGAGCGGGTATATTTGTACTGCTTGGTGAAGCTGGAGCAATTGCTGGAAATCTTGTATGGATTTCTTTTATACTTGGTGGGGTTATTGCACTACTGAGTGGGTATTCTTTAGCAAAACTTGCCTCAGCATACCCTAGCCGTGGAGGAATTGTAGAATATCTTGTACAGTGTTACGGAGAGGGAGTGTTTTCAGGTTCTGTTGCAGTTCTTTTTTATCTCTCTGCCATAGTCGCCATTGCGATGGTTGCTAAAACTTTCGGTACTTATGCTTCTATGATGATGGCTTCTCCCAATCATGAATATGCAAATATCTTTGCCATAGGAATCCTTCTTACTTTTGTTGCGATTAATCTCGCAGGAAGTACACTCATTGCAAAAAGTGAAAATACAATTGTTATAATAAAACTCTCTATCATTATACTATTTACCATTGTAGTCTCGTTTTATATCCATCCATCTTATTTATCTCTTCAAGATGCACCGCCTGTTTTAAATATATTTTCCTCTATTGCATTGACATTTTTTGCTTATGAAGGCTTTCGTGTCATAACTAATACGGCAGAGGATATGCCAAACCCTCCAAAAATTATGATGAAATCTATGACAGTTGCCATCCTTTTGGTTATGGTTCTCTATATTGCGGTGACCTTTGCCGTTTTTGGCAATCTTACTTTACCTGAGATAATCAAAGCACAGGATTACGCCCTCGCAGAAGCTGCAAAACCTGTATTTGGTCAAATTGGCTTTACTATTATGGCTATTGCCGCACTTATTTCCACTTCATCTTCCATCAACGCCAATCTTTATGCCGTTACAAATGTAACCTATGATATGGCAAAAAACGGGGATCTCCCTGAGGTGTATGAAAGAAATGTTTACAATTCGACAGAAGGGCTCATTATTAGTACTGTATTTTTGATTTTACTGATACTATTTTTTAATTTACAAGAGATTGCAGCCATTGGGTCTATTTCAATGCTGTTTATTCATGCACTTGTACATATTGGACATCTGCTTAAAAGAAAATATACCGGGGCTTCAGCTACTCTACTTATTTTGGCCATTGTAACTATGTTTATAGCAATAATTTTGGCACTGCAATATACATCCAAACATATTCCAAATGTTGGGTATTATATTGCTATAGGATTTATATTAGCATTTCTCATAGAAATCTGTTTAAGAATTCTTACAAAAAGAACAATTAAAAAACAAACTTTTTAAGTACATCTTCTTTCACTTTTACTTCTAAATCAAGAAGTGAAAGCGGTAATCCAAAATGCTCAATTTTTACGTAATCTTTAAAGGTTACCAAAAGAGAAGCTGCTCCGTCTTTTTTCAAAATTGCTTCAAGTTCCTCTTTTGTAAAACTGTGATGGTCTTCAAAACAGTGTTTTGCAACCACGGGAGGCAGATATTTATCAAGTCTTTGCGGTCTGGCTATGGCAGTTACAAGACTCATTTTTTTGCTAGGATTTTTTACATGTACCTCACGCGTAAAGTCTATGCCTTCTTGCACGACAAGAGCCTCTTTTGCCTGCCACAGTCTTTCACGATACGGACCCGATGGCAGGCAAAAGTTATTTTGTGTTTCTACATGTATAAGGATATCTTTCTTTTTAATGTCATGTTTAGAGTAGGCATCATCTAAAAAAACTATTTCACAGCCTAATTCTTTTGCTTTTTGTATTGCCATTTTTCTCTCTTCACTGACGATAACAATGGCATGCGGCAGCTTTTGTGCATATATCATCGCCTCATCACCACTTTTGTCTACATCACACAGTATGCCTTGTTGATCTTTGACAACAATCATGCCGCTTGATTTACGACCGTACCCGCGAAGAATCACTGCCGATTTTGCATGTTTGTGTGCCAAAGCCGTCACAAGCGGTGTTTTCCCACTGCCGCCGACAGTCAAATTTCCGACACTGATAATGTTTATACCGACATCTTCAGCTCTTTTCAACAAAAAACGCAGATACATAATAAAACAATAAAGCCAACTAAGTGGGAGCAGTAAATATGAAAGCAGTTTTTGCAAAAAGTTTGGGTTGTAAAAATACTCTTCAACCCAAAAAACAAGTGCTTTTTTCAAAGAATTAAACTCTTGTTTTTGCTATTTTTTTGATCTTGTTTATAACGTTTTTCACGTCTTCATCACTCATACTTGCATAGATAGGCAGTGAAAGCACCTGTTGAAATGAGCGCAATGCTACAGGAAAATCATTTACACGCAGAGCATATTTACTTTTATAGTAACTTAAAAGATGCAGAGGAATATAGTGTAAACCTGTTCCTATACCATCTTCTTTGAGTGACAGAGCAAAAGAGTCGCGGTTTTTGTCTATTTTAACAATATACAAAGAAAAAGGATTCTCTTCATTACTCATATCAGGCGTAGTAACATGTTCAATACCATGCAGTGCCTCAGTATACATTTTTGCAATCTCTTTTTGTCTTGCTATACTAACATCCTGCTCTTTTACCTGTGCACGAATATACGCAGCATTCAAATGACTCAATGAATAATCATTTCCGATATCCACAACATCATAAATATATTCTAATGCATCTTCATCACGCACCATTGCATGATTTGCCAGCAATCTTGCTCTTTGCATTATATCTTCATCATTGCACACGAGCATTCCGCCGTTACAAATATTTTTCTTTAAATGCGGAGAAAAATTAAAACAGACTATATCTGCACCCGTTGCACCGATTTTTCTGCCTTTATATGTTGCACCGAGTGCATCACTCGCATCTTCAACGATTTTTACACCATAAATAGAAGCCATTGAATAAACTCTGTCCAAATCAACAGTAACACCGCCAAGATGAGTGACAATGACTGCTTTTAATTTTTTCGACTTATTTTCTTCTAAGTAGTTTTCCAATTTTTCAAGATCTATATTGTATGAATCTTCGGCAATATCAATAAAAACAGGTTCAGCATCAAAATGACGCACAACTTCAGGCACGCTTGGATGCGCATTTACACTGCAAATAACTTTATCCCCGCGTTTTAAATCAAGAGCAAGCATGGCAAGATGAAGCGCTGATGTGCCATGAGAAGTAGCAAGTGCATATTCAGAGCCGACATACTCACAAAATTCTTCTTCAAGTTTTTCAACCTGATGTATATCTTCTCCATCAAGTGCATCGCTCACATTTGAATGTGCATCTCTTGAACTTTCGTATTTATTAAACGGTATCGTTAATTCTTCATTTTTCATTTCTTACTCCTTAATTTTATAGTGTAATATCACGAGGATAATTAAAATCATGATTCAATGTTCTGGATGTCAGCTTTGCTATTACGGGCATCTTTCTCTTAAAATGATTTCTAAAAATTCTTTGTATTATCATATCGAGCATCTTCTCATCGACACCTTTTGCTATAACTTCCGCGCGGGAGAGTCTCTCATCCACATAAAGTTTCATAGCTCCGTCAAGCTGAGTATACGTGTAACCTAAATCGGCTTCATCACTTTGACCGCTCCATAAATCCGCTGAAGGCGGTTTCTCAATAATGCTTTTACTTACTTCCAAATAGCGTGCTAATTCAAAAACTTCGCTTTTATATAAATCGCCTATGGGATTTATTGCTGATGCCAAATCTCCATACAGTGTTCCATATCCAAGCATTAACTCACTTTTATTGCTTGTTCCTAAGACCAAAGCATTTTCTCTTGCTGAAATATCAAACAACGTTGCCATTCGCATGCGGGCAGAAAAATTTCCTTTTCGCAAATTATCCAAATCAGGATTCATCTCTTCATACGCTCGAAGCATCGGTGTAATTGAACAGGTAATTGCTTTGAGTCCAAAATCTCTGCAAAGTTCATCTGCATCATCTAGGGAACTTTGCGATGAATATTGTGAAGGCATTTTCACACACAACAAATCATCTCCAAAAGCTTTGTGAGCTAAAACAGCAACCACGGCAGAGTCAAGTCCGCCGCTTAAACCAACGACAACTTTGGTAATTCCTGTTTTTTTGACTTCATTATCCAAAAAAAGTGTCAGGTAATCGGTAATCTGTGAATATTTGCTCATTGTCTCTCTTTAACCTTTAGAAATTATTAACAAAACAGATTATATCTAATTTTCGTTACAAAGCTCTTTGTGAGCTCTTTTTTAACGTTCTTGTAACACAATGTTATTATAATTATAACAAAATATAAAAGGTTTCATTATTAAATCAAATAGCATCGTCACAAAGTTAAAAATTTTAACATTTATTCCAATTTTCATTATTACTGTTGGTTTTTTATTTCTTATATTTGACTCTGCAAAACAGCTCAAAGAACTCAAAGAGTTAAAACATAACAGCAATAAAATAAAAATCATTTCTCAACTTATTACGCAACTGCAGCAAGAAAGAGGATTAA
Source organism: uncultured Sulfurimonas sp. (assembly GCA_964504315.1). Lineage (GTDB taxonomy): Bacteria > Campylobacterota > Campylobacteria > Campylobacterales > Sulfurimonadaceae > Sulfurimonas. Next base: position 3,141 of record CAZDEM010000067.1, on the reverse strand, counting down.
GCAGCGGTTATTTGGGAAGTAAAGGTAAAAAATTCACCATACAACTTAAGCACATACAGCATATGGTTGATAATGATTATAAAAAAACCACCCTCAAAAAAGAACTTTCACACATAAGACATGAGATAGACACTTTTGATATTTCTATTGTTGACACCTTTGCCTTTTATACAAAAATAATCAAAAAACTACAAATGAATTATCTTATGACAAGTATGCATATAGATGATGTATACCTTTTAAAACAATTACAGGCATATATAAATCTCTCTTTTATGAAAGAAGCATTAGGGCAAATCAGAGGCTCGCTTAACGGTATATTTGCCACAAAAAACAGTATAGACAAGCAGTTGCTTTACAATACTATGCATGCAAAAGGAGTATATGACGCTTCACTCAACAAATTTTATGCAACAAGTTCACGTGAATATCTTAGTCAACTTCATTGTATTACAACAGGCGCAGATTATAAATATATAGAAAATATACTCAATAAGTACGCTACACTAAAAATTACAACTCCCTCTGAAAACCCACAATATTGGTTTGATACCAGCACAAATATCATAAATAAATTTGATGCACTGGAAAAATCATATATTACTGCTATTGATAAATATATTGAAATAAAATCACACACTGTAAAACTTCAATTTATCAGCCAAATAATTTTCTTTCTCTTTATAGTTTCATTTGGCTTTTGGCTCGGATATAAACTTAAAAATGCCATTTTACGAAGTATTTCACTCCTTAATCAATATAAAGATGCTGTTGACAGAAGCAGTATTGTCTCAAAAACAGACAAAAGCGGTAGAATCACTTATGCTAATGATAAATTTTGTGCTATTTCCGGTTACGCTAGAGAAGAACTCTTGGGAAAACCGCATAATATTGTACGTCATCCAGGTATGCCAAAATCAGCTTTTAGAGAAATGTGGACAACTATTTTGGATAAAAAGCCATGGTTCGGTATTGTCAAAAACAGAACAAAAAACGGAGATTTTTATATTGTAGAAGTGACCATAAACCCTATACTCAATCATAAAGGCGAAATTGAAGAGTTTATTGCTATAAGAAATAATATCACCGATGTTATACAACTCCATGAAGATTTAGAACATACCCAAGAAGAGCTAATATTCAGAATGGGAGAAATTGGGGAAACAAGGAGTCAAGAGACAGGTTTTCATGTCAAAAGAGTTGCAAAATATTCACAGCTTTTAGCAAAACTCTATGGACTTGAAGAAGAAGATATTAAATATCTCACAGCAACATCACCGATGCATGATATCGGAAAAGTGGGAATACCGGATGAAATATTGAAAAAACCGGACAAGCTTACTGCAAAAGAGTGGAAAATAATGAAAACACATACTGACATAGGGTATGAGCTTTTTAAAAATTCCGACAAACCGCTGCTAAAAGCTGCTGCTATTATAGCCTATGAGCACCATGAAAAATATGACGGCAGCGGATACCCAAGAGCACTCAAAGGAGAAGATATTCATATATACGGTCGCATTACAGCACTTGCCGATGTATTTGATGCTTTAGGAAGTGACAGATGTTATAAAAAAGCTTGGAATGATGAGAAAATTTTTGCCCTTTTACAAGAAGAAAGAGGGAAACATTTTGATCCTAAACTCATTGACATATTTTTTGAGCATTTAGACAAATTTTTAAATATACGGGATGCATTCAGTGATAAAAGTTCGTATATGAAAGAGCATTAACAAACCTCTTTTTTCGCCATAAAATTCAATTCTTTACAGGAAAAACCCGCCTCTTTTCTTGCCCTGAGATTAAGGTTTTTTGGGCGCAAAAATCCTTGCGGATAATATTTATCAATTATCTTAAAATAAATATCATTTGATACTCCTTCACGCTCACAGGCATATGAGAACCAAACATCACCTTTTTTTACATGTGAAACTTCTTCTTGCAGTATTACATGTAAAGTATCTGTGATTTTCTCAAGCATTTTATTTTTTGGCATTCTTTGTATTTTTTGCAGTATCATCGGTGTAGCATCCAAGCCGTTTGCTTCAAGATACCGCGGTACCACTGCCATTCTCTCAATCAAGGTCTGTGTTCTCTGGCTTGCTTCAAATAGGGCATTGTGCACTTCCACATCCCCGTACTCGGCACCAAGTTCATTTAAAAGCTTTTCAAGCAGTAAAAAGTGGCGTATTTCATCATCTGCAACTTCGAGCCAGTCATCATAATAGCTTTTTGGTAAATCAGCAAACCTATATGCCCCGTCAAGCGCTAAATCTATGGCACTGTACTCTATGTGGGCAATGGCATGCAGCAGATTTATTTGTCCCTCTTTTGTAGTTAAGTTGCTTCTTTTTGGAACTTCCTGCGGCGGTACTATGTTGCATGTAACACTGTATGAGGGCTCTGAAAACTCTTTTGCTTTATAGTTTTTTTCAAATTTTACACTACCGGCTTTATATTGTGTATAAAAATCATTAAATTTACTGATTTTTTCTTTGGGCGATTTTGTTTGTAAAATTAACTCTAATTCTTTATAAAAATTCATACCGATATGATGGTATAATTATGCTAAAAAAGAGATTATGATGCAGATAAAAAAACAGCCTATGGGACCGTATCAGACAAATTGCTACATTGCCACCATTGATGGCAAAGATTTCATTATAGATCCCGGTGTCGGTGCTACAAAGTGGGTTATGGATAATGTCACAAACCCTGTGGCAATTTTAAATACACACGGACATTTTGACCACGTCTGGAGCAATGCCGAACTGCAAGACAAATTGGGCATTAAGCTCTACACACCAAAAGATGATGTTTTTCTGCTTCAAAGCAGTGAATGGATGCCTGATTTACCGCCTTCTACACCTGATGTGGAAGTTGTGGGCGATGAAGAGATTGATTTTGACGGTGTCAAGGTTAAATTTACCCATTTTCCGGGACACTGCCCGGGATGTTCTACAATTGAGATAGGCGATGCAATGTTCAGCGGTGATTTTATTTTTAACCGCAGTATCGGAAGAACAGATTTTCCATACTCCAGCCCGCAAGATATGAAAAAATCTTTACAAAAATTTAAACAAATTCCTTATGATAAAACTATCTATCCGGGTCATGGTGAAAACACAACAATACAACAAG
>CAZDEM010000066.1:0-9120 GCA_964504315.1 uncultured Sulfurimonas sp. | reverse complement strand
AGCATTCTTGTTCTGTAGCCCTCTGCAATAGAATCAATGGCTTTATTGACTTTTTCTGCAGTACTGTGAAAGAGTCCCTGCAACCCTTGCGGATAAGTGTGTCTGTACGTTTTACCGGCAGAAGCATACTCTATAGTTGTTGCGGTATCGCGCATAAATGCTTCTACCTGGTCAAGCATGTCATTAATCGCCCAGGCAATTTTGGCATCACGTGAATCGTCATTTGGAATGTGCGTGATACGCCCTTCAAGTTTTCCCTGTGCTGCATGTATTAAAATATTTTCTGCAGTATCTAAAATAGTTGAATTTTCAGCTGTTGCACTGCCCGGAATAAAAAGTGTCACAATAGCTATAATAAGAACAAGTGCAGCTAGGATGTAGCTTGCAGTAAAAAGGGCATAAATGCCGACGCCGATAAGACTTGCAAAAAGTACAAGTGCCTGATTATTTTTGAAGAGAGATGATGTATTCATCATAGCTGACTCCTTCTTGGTGTAGTAAATCTGTTAAAACTTTCATGCCTGCTTCCATGCCGCCGCTTTTTTCTGCCTGCAGCATTTTTGCGTAAATTGGTTTGATTGTTTCAAGTGCCTGCGCATTTGGTTTTCTTCGCACCGAATAATACCCGACTATGTTACCGCGTTCATTCAAAGAGGGTGTTACATTGGCATAAACCCAGTAAGAGTTATTGTTCTTGGTTTTGTTGATTACAAAAGCAAAAATCTCTTCTTTAGCCTGAATCCTGTCCCAAAGCAGTTTAAAAACTGCCTTTGGCATATCAGGATGGCGTACAATATTGTGCGGTTTTCCCAAAAGTTCCTCTTCTGTATATTCTGCCAGGTCAATAAAAATCTTATTTACATATGTCAGCCGACCTTTTGTGTCTGTTTTAGAGACAATAAAATCGTTTTCGCCTAATTCTCTTACCATATTTTCCTCTCTTTTCTTTTCGGAACCTAGGTTTTAACCTAGGCTTATTTGTTTATAAACCTAAACGGCAAGGTTAAAACCTTGCTTCCGAAAAAACATATTAATTTTTTATAACATAACCAAGTTTTGAATTACGTGTATTGTAGCATATCTTTATTAGATTATTGCTATAATTTGTGATAAGGAAGTCTATGTTTGCATTGTTGTCTGTTTTTTATTATTTTTATTTTTCAATTGTCGGCATCTATATTATATTTTTACCCAAAGTTCTCAGCGGTGTGGGGTATGATGCAAGTGAGATAGGTATTATCTTTGCGGCATCGCCTTTGGTGCGGTTTATCCTGCCTTTTTTGTTTATGCGTGGATTGACACTAAATGCCACAGTTTTTAAGAGCTCTTTGTTTATTGTCGTTGCAAGTGCGCTCTCTTTTTACTTATCTTTGGAACATTTTTATGCATTATTGCTCTCAAATGTCTTTCTCGGACTGGGCATGAGTCTGATGCTGCCTTTTGTGGAAGTGATTTCTTTGCACAGTATCGGTAAAGAACGCTATGGCAAAGTACGGCTTTTCGGTTCTTTGGGTTTTATAGCAGTCGCACTTGTTTTGGTGAAGTTTTTAAGTTCTGCCTATGTGGCACTTGATTTTTTGCTTGTTTTGACTCTTTTGACTGCTTTTGTTGCCTATAAAGTCCTTCAACATGCTCCCGATACAACCTATGCTAAAGAAGAACATGTTAAAAATGATATAAATATATTGAAAGATTGGAGACTTTGGGGCGGACTTGTTTTGGTACAGATGAGTTTCGGTTCATTTTACAACTTTTTTACAATTTATGAAACAGATCATGGTATCAGTTTGGATATGACGGTATATTTATGGAGTTTCGGTGTGCTGATTGAGGTGGCGATGTTTTTCTTTCAAGGCGGACTACTGCGGGGTAATTTGCTGAACTTGTTGCGTTTTACGGCATTGGCAACAGTAGTGCGATGGTTTTTGGTGTTTGCATTTCCTCAAAATTTAGGGGTACTTTTTTTCTCTCAGGCACTGCATGCGCTGAGTTTTGCACTCTTTCATACGGCCGCTATCAGCTACCTCTTCCATCTGTATAAACACAAAAGCCTTTCTCAGCAGCTCTTTTCAGGGTTGACTTATGGTTTGGGAGGTCTTGGCGGGGCGCTTATTGCCGGGTATGTGTATGAATACTATCCGAAATATCTCTTTTTAACATCGAGTTTGATGGCGTTTGGAGCATTTTTGCTTTTTATGCTTATGCGTTCTTCGGAACCTAGGTTTTAAATGCTAAAGCGTGACTTAGAAAAAAACTAAATTTTTTCTGTAACCTTGCCTTTTAGGCATTAAAGACACACAGCCCAGACTGAAGTCTGGGTTCCGAGAGCTCTTCGGAAGCGATGCTTTAGCTTCGCCTATTGCGTCTCATATCCTCTATAAGTCTTGAAAGCTGATAATAACTGTTTTGATACACCGAGTCAATTTCAAATATATAAGGTCTGTATTTGAGATAGTTCGCCCAGACTTTTTTGCTCTGTTTCTTCCTCCCTCGTTTTAAAAGTTCAAAACTTACAGAAGCATTAATGAAACCTTTGAGAAGTTTTACTTCTGCATTATCTTCAAAACGGCGTGGAAACCAGGCTGCTTCAAGTACTTCATGGGCATCATAATAGCGTTCTTCTTGCAGACAGCATATAAACTCTTCTATCTGTTTAACTATCATCAGTATCATCCAAAAGCATCATATTTTTTCTCCAGTATCCGCGTCCGCCTTTGAGTGAAATACAAGTGTACAGGGGAAACTTTTGCTTGTACTCTCCCAGCCTGTCCAGTGTTGCTTTTCCTGTATCGCAATAAAAAACAAAGACGCTTCCCTGTGGGTATTGTTTGAGTTCATAAGGATTGTAAGTAATCGTGTCCGCTTTTTCTATGGGCGATAAAATAGTGTCAACAAGGAGAACAGCTACACCCTCTTGTTCTAATTTTTTCTTATTTTGCAAAAACTCTTTTTGAGTCCATTCGTTGGGATAATTCATAGAGCTATTATATAGCAGCTCTTTTATAATTTATTTAAAAAGTAGTATTAAACTTTTCTCGGAACCCAGACTTTAGTCTAGGCGGTGTGTCTTGTAAGCCTAAGAGGCGAAGCTGAAGCATCGCTTCCGAAGATCAAAAGAACATGAATGTGTAAGCTTGAAAGATTTTTCGGAACCTAGGTTTTAAATGCTAAAGCGTGACTTAGAAAAAAACTAAATTTTTTTCTGTAACCTGGGCGGTGTGTATTGTAAGCTTAAGAGGCGAAGCTGAAGCATCGCTTCCGAAGAGCAAAAGAACATGAATATGTAAGTTTGAAAGGTTTTTCGGAACCTAGGTTTTAACCTAGGCTGAGTTGCTTTATAGATACTAAACTTGTGTTATAATCTTTCTATGGCAAGAAAAAATAAAAAAAACAGTAAAATTAACCAAAGAATTAGAAAATATTTTGATGATGATCCCTTTGATGTGGGCATAGAACGTGTTGAAGCAAAAACGCTCAGTGAACTTTTTGCAACACTGGGCATATACGATATAGACCACAATAAAACATTGATGGTAAAAACACTCCGGATGATTTGGAGTGAGGCAGACAGCGGTATGCGTCATGACATTTTGAACTTTTTTGAGAGTGACGGACGGGTGTACAAGTCTGAAAAACCAAAAGAACATGTAGGGTTTGACAGAGAAGATAAAATCAATGCACTATTAGAAGAACTTGATGTCAATCAGGAAGAGGCTGTGCGTCTGCATGAAGCTTATGCCAATGTCAGAAGCAAAAAAATCACAATAGAAAAAATGGAATCATCGCTGCGTCATATTCGTTTTGAGATGAAAAAAGAGAAACTTGAACGCGAGTTAGAGGGACTGTTTGATTTGGATGACTGCTTCGAGTTTAATGCTTCATTGAAGTATGAGCTGTATGAGCAAAGTTTTCATAAGATTTTGACACTTAAAACCAAGCCTTATTCTTATGAGTACATCGAAACTGCGCCTTTTGAGGCAATAGTAGAAAAAATAGGGCAGGATAAAGTTGCAACAGTCGAACAAAAGCAGCAGAGTATTAACAAATTTTTAAGCTCTTTAAAATATCCGCATTCCTATTTGAGCACCAAAGAGATTTTGGATTCCCTGCGGGCATCGCCTCCAAAATCAAAAGTCAACTATCCGTTAATATCACACAAGGTTTTAAAAAATATTATTAAAGCTAAAATAGATGCCGAGGGTGTTGAACTTCATGATGAAGAAGTTTTAATACGTGTAGACGAGCAGGTAAATCTGCCTTACAGCGATAAGAAATTCTCTTATAAATTGGAGTTACATGTAGAGCTTGACGGTCTTTTAGAAGAGATATGGAACTCAAAGCGATTTAACTTTGATACTATTTTGGCAGAGGTAAAAAAAGAGCATGAAGATGACTTTTTGCTTACACTTGACGCGCTGGTAAAAGAGTGTGCCGAGTATGCACAACTGCTGCACTTTACACCCGAAGAACTGCATGAAAGAGTGTATGAGTTTTTGTTTGAACTGCTGCCGATGACGTTGAGTGTTACGCCTAAAATACACAGAAAAATAACACGCAGATTTTTGCACTCAATTCATGACGAATTGATTAAAAAACAGCGTCAGGAACTTTTGGCTCGTACTATCCGTGATTTTAAAAACCTCTTTCCGATTGCGCGGAGTATGCAAAGAAAACTTGTGCTGCATATCGGTCCTACAAACAGCGGTAAAACTTATGAAGCAATGCAGGCTCTTAAAGAAGCTGACACGGGCTATTATCTTGCACCTTTGCGGCTTTTGGCGCTGGAGGGGTATGAAACGCTCAAAGCAGAGGGCATTGAAAGCTCGCTTATAACAGGGGAAGAGCAGATTCTTGATGATGAGGCAACACACATCAGTTCAACGATTGAGATGATGAATTATGATGTGGATGTGGATGTCTGCGTCATAGATGAGGTGCAGATGATAGATGACAGAGACCGCGGCTGGGCATGGGCAAATGCTATTATCGGTGCTCCTGCAAAAGAGGTCATTATGACGGGCTCACCAAATGCCAAAGAGGCGATTATTGCACTTGCAAAATATTTGGGCGAGGAGCTTGAAATAAGAGAGTTTGAACGAAAAAATCCGCTTGAGCTTTTAGAAAAACCGACGCACCCAAAAGATGTAGAAGCTGCAACGGCCATTATCGCCTTTAGCAGAAAAGATGTTTTAAGACTGAAGCAGAACTTTTCAAAAGATTTTGAAGTAAGTGTCGTATACGGGAATCTCTCTCCCGAAGTCAGACGTGAAGAGGCAAGGCGTTTTAGAGAAGGTGAAACACAAATACTTGTAGCTACAGATGCCATCGCAATGGGAATGAATCTACCTATAAAAACTGTGCTCTTTTCAAAAGCCGAAAAATTTGACGGCATTATACAAAGAAATCTTTTTCCATCAGAAGTACACCAGATTGCAGGACGGGCAGGGCGTTACGGTCTGCATGAAAACGGCTATGTCGGAGCTTTGCATGCAGATGCTTTAAGTATTGTTAAGAAAAATTTTACCAAGCCTGCTAAAGAGATAAATGTTCCTTTTAAGGTTATGGCAAATTTGGAACATATAAAACTTGTCAGTACAATATTGGAAGAGAACTCTTTAGAAGAGATTTTGCGATTTTTTATAAAAAATATGGTTTTTGACGGTCCTTTTTATGCGGCTTCACTTGATGATATGCTCGAAGCATCGCGTATAGTGGACAGCTATGATTTGGATATTGCGACAAAATATCATCTTGCCTGTGCGCCGCTTACACTAAAGTCTGCTTATATTATCAGTGCGTATGAGCGATATATCAATAGTTTGGAGAAAAAAGAGCCGGTCTATTATCATGCACCAAAGCTTACGGGTAAATATGCGCAAACCTCAGAAGAACTGCTTCGTGCGGAAGACATGGTTAAAGAGATTTCTTTGTATTTGTGGCTGAGTTATCGTTTTAATGAGTACTTTGTAGATGAAAATAAAGCAAGGGCATACAGAGGCGTTTTGAACAAGTATATAGAAGAGACACTCAGACAGACACAGCTTGCACAGACCTGTAAACTCTGTAGCGCACCTCTGCCGGTAAATTCAAAATACAGTATCTGCCAGTCGTGCTTTAAAAAGAATTATGTGCATAAAAGAGGGCACAGACGCTCACCGCGCTAAATCTTGTCGTGCCTAACTTTTAAACTCGTCAATAGTTTTTTGTAAAGATGAAGCGACATGCACGAGTTTTTGTAAATCACTTTCAATACTCATAACACTTGTACCGTTCGCCGTTGAGAGTGTTTCAATTTTTCCAATATATGAGATGATTTCTTGAATGTTTTGAGACATTTTTTCACTATCATTTTTTGATTTGTTTGCCATCTGTGTTGATATTTGCATCGCATTAGAAGTGAGTGAAATTTTTTGCTCGACATCATCAGATATATTGACAAGTGCTTCTATATTTTGCGCATTTATTGTCATTTTATCACTGACATCATTGATCGCCTGAACAATGGTGCTTACGCTTATATCTATCTCTGCCAAACTTTTTTGTGTACGTTCTGCAAGCTTTCTTACTTCATCGGCAACAACGGCAAATCCGCGTCCGTGTTCACCTGCACGTGCTGCTTCTATGGCAGCGTTAAGTGCGAGAAGGTTTGTCTGTTCTGCTATCTCTTTGATAACATTGAGTACATCTTTGACCTGATCAGCATCATTTTTAAGTACTAAAAGTTCGTTAGAGAGTTCATTTTCACTTTCTACAAAAGTTTCTACTTCATTGTTTAAGTTCGCCAATGAATTGTGTGCTTTTTGTAGTTCTTTTTCTGCTTCTATTATAGTCTCTTGTGTTGTCGTTGCCGCTTGTATGGTTTCATCTAAAATATTTTGAATATCTTCGCTTTTTTGGCTTGTTTGTGAAACGATTTCTCTCTCTTGCTGTACACCTTTACGTATTACATGTGAGGAAGTTTCAATTTCAGAAGCAATTTCATTGTTTTGTTCACCCAAAGATTTTACTTCATTGACAGTAGATTGAATCATTTGGATAAAATGGTTGACTTCATTGGCTGTTTCTCCAAACTCATTGCCTTTTTTATGTGCAAGCCGTTTTGTTAAGTCTTTGTCCCCACTGACAAGGTCTGCAATTCTCTCTTTGAGATTATTTAGCGGTGTGAAAATTTCACGGCTAAAAAAGATTAAAGCTACAATACTAAAAGCAATACCGCCGATAATTAAAGAGATAATAAGTGTTGTATTTGTTTGCGCAATTTCGTTATCATTTTTGTCAAGAGATATTGTCAAGTCCATTGCACCAAGTGCATAACCAACCTGTGCATTATAGTGGCACTGCAGACATCTCTGCTCCGCAATCATGGGTTTAATCATACGAATTATGTGATTACCGTTTTCATCACTTTCAATGATTTTTGTCGTTTTGTTTTGTAAGACATCACTTAGCAGAGGGTCTGTAGTGTACTTTTCATTCGGAGCATATACCTCTATAACTGCCTTTGATTTAGTAATTTTCAAGTCAGCAATTCCATCAATACCTTTTGCACTTTTAAAGGCACTCTCAACAACTTTAGAATCACCCATCATCATACTTGTTGTCATGGTTTGAAAGATTGACTCACTGAGCATCTTTAAAGATTTTTTTGTCGTAGTATTTGAAAGACTGTGTAATGTAAAAGAGAGATAGTAAGACATTCCAATGAGTCCGAGGATACTCAAAGAGGCAATGGAAAGAATTACTTTTGATTTTACTGATGCTAACATAAAGAGACCTTACTAGTTTAATATTTTAAATAATTATAGCTAAACAAAGTCTTTGCAATGTTACATTTTGTATATGAGATACTCAATCTGTTCTAAAAGTGTTTGATTTGTGATGGTGTTTTTGTTTGCATATGCCAGAGAGGCTCCGGCACCCACGCCCTCTTTAGCTTCGCCTTCGTCATACTTTTTAAGTATTGGTATTGCTGTGTTTTTAAAGTTGAATGTTGCATAAACAGCATGGGGTTTGTAGCTTAACTGCTCGAGTATATGGGCAATATTTGAATTTTTATCTTGTGTAACCCATTGTGTTGTTGCCAATGTAATGTTGTCATGTTTTACACGCATTAAAACATCTTCTCTGAGCTTGTCAGCGATTAACAAACACGCTGCCATCTGTGTTCCGCCGGCTAAAACAATCTGGAATCGTTTCGAGGCTTCAAGTAAGAATCCGGCACAAAAAATGAGCATATTGTCGCTTACTATGCCAAGTTTTTCAAAACTTGTCATATCTTTATTGATTAAACTTAGTGCTTTGTTTATCGTTTGTGTTTTAATGTTATTGGGCACATGTAAGAAACTTGAGGAAAAATCATCTGCACAGTCATAGCCGAGCGCCAAGGCTGAAGCTGTTGCTGTCGTTGTGCCTGCGGGTGTACTCTCCCCAAGAATAAGATAGTTCCCTTTAAGCTCATATGATTTTCCAAACTCCATGCCTTTTACAAAAACTTCTTTTGCATTAATGTCTGCACCTGTATTTATTGCTTTTGAGGGTTTTATATCAAAGTGGTGCACGGTGCAGTTTTGAGGCTCTGCTGTGAGTCCCAAATTTAAAATTTCTATAGTACTAAAAGGTGTCAGGTTGTTTACGGCACGGGTAATAAGAGCGGGTGTCGGTACACCTGTAGGTGTTTCAGCAAGTTCACCGAGCGAAAACACTTTTTCATTTGTAATGAATTCCGCATCAAGTGTAGGTGTGAGAGGAATCATACCGGGAATTCCGGCTTGTGTTATACCCTCTATTTCACAAGTCTTAGTAACACTCGCTGCAAGTAAAAAGTCAGCTTTGCCCTCAGGAAGGGCATCTAAATCATTTGTCAGTATGTTGTATGTTTGCATTGTCAAATCTTTTTTTGTAATTGTAACAAAATATAAAAATATTTACTTTTGTTATAATAAATTAGAGATAGTTTAAGTTTATATTGTTAAAATACAAGCTAAATTTAATATAGGAGCATAATTTATGTTTAAAAAAAGTGTTGTTGCCATTTCATTAATGGCGTTTGTTTTAGTTGGTTTTAGCGTTTGTGCAGTAAAAAGTGGTACTGCTAATTTAGAGCATATGGAATAAACTAAT
>CAZDEM010000065.1:0-9178 GCA_964504315.1 uncultured Sulfurimonas sp. | reverse complement strand
AACGAAGCAAATATACTTCATTTTAGACTCTGTTTAATTACAGGCAGGAACATTTCCACTGTCTTTTGCGTATTCAACTAAAAACTGTTTGAGATGTTTTGATTTTTTAGCATATTTTTTACTTTTAAAATATTTCCATGATTTTTTTGCTTTTTCATTTTTAAGGTGTATCGCCGCAAGAGCTTTACCTTTTTTCTTCATAAGCTTTTTCCATTTTTTCATTTTATATTTTGCAATAAAACTTTGTCCCGACTTATGACATTTTAAACATTTTTTTATAAAGATCCGCTGCCCTTTATAAATGGCAGCATCTGATGAGGAGAGTGTAAATATAGCTAAAGAGAGTGCAATTAATAAAAATTTATTCATATATTAATCCTGAAATTTAATTTGTTAGACTGATATTACATTAGAAATTATTATAGATTCCTTACACTGCTTGATTTTAACACAAAAATAATATAAAAAGTTATAATTGAAACTTATTATAAAGTTTTTCGTCTAATCCCCAAAGTCCTTTTTCTTTCAGACTCTCGACAATGCTTTGCGTACACTCGACATCATCAGGCCATTCCCGTGTAAAGTTATCCAAAGAGTTTTTATTGGTACCGTCTAAACCTACCATTAAGCCTGATTTATATACATCACGAAGTGCATCCATATTATTTGTTACACGCCAAATCAGCATATAAGAGTTATATATATCATTTTTCTGAGCATCGACAAAAACAACAATTCTCATATGTGTACTCAGCACTAATAAATCATCAAAATATTCTTTTACATTTCTAGTTTTATTCACACTAATGACAGTTATAGGATTATTTGTCCGTCGCATAAACTGATGCAAATCAACAACATCAGGCATTAACTCTTTTACTCTGCTAAGGAGTTGTGCATCGCCTAAAAGCTGAGGACCTTCAACACTGTTTGCTGCTGTTGCATCTATACCGAGCTTCCCGCCTACAAGTGTTTCGGGAGATGAGTGATCAAGCGCATCTAAAATACCCTCTGTGATGAACATAGATTTTGGTGTAAATCTATTTAAAACATATGTAGCAAAAGCTTCATAATTTTCCAGTTTTGGAGCTTTTTCATCAACAAAAACAGCATGTTTTACAAAACTCATTTGTCCTGCACCCCAAAATGCATGCATAAACTGTTTTGCATGTCCCTTATACAATGGCTGCATTTTTGCCAAAATTAAATTATGAAACCCAGCATTTTCAGGCATATGGTAATCAATCAAATCAGGTGCAGTTGTTTTTAAAAGCGGAAAAAATATTTTTCCTGTTGCCCAGCCCATATATTTGTCTTCCAACGGCGGTTTACCGACAACCGTTGCCAAAAATGTTCGTTTTCTTTGCATTGTTACAGCAGAGACTTCCATCACAGGATACGGTTCTTCCAAGGTATAGTAGCCGGTATGGTCACCAAAAGGACCTTCGACTTTTAAGTTGTCAGGATTAACCCAGCCTTCTATGACATAATCAACATCCTTTGGAATATATAAAGGTGTTGTTAAAGATTTTACAAGCTGTGCAGGTTTTTTTGTAATGAGTCCGTACATTAAGAGTTCATTAACACCGTAAGGCAGCGGAGCCGTTGCACACCATGTATAGAGCGGATTTCCGCCGATTGCAATACTTACAGGCATCTTCTTCCCCGCTTTTTGATACTGGTCAAAAAAATGTGAAGAGTCTTTATGTATCTGCCAGTGCATGCCTAAATGATTTTTATCATACACCTGCAGTCTGTACATGCCAAGATTTACCATCGCACCGTCAAGACTCTGCGTATACACTTGCCCCATTGTTATAAACGGTCCGCCATCTTGTTCCCATGTCGTTAAAACCGGCAGTTTATACAAGTCGACTTCATCTTCAAGATATTTTATTTGCTGGCATTCACCCTCGCCTTTAAGGCGTTTTGGAAAAATATTTTTCAGTGAAAAAAGTTCACTTGCCATAGAAATTTTTTCTTTCAAACCTGCAGGCGGTTTCATATGAAGCAGTTTAGTTATTTCATCAGCGACTGACTCAATTGTTCGTCCAAAAAGAAGTTCACAGCGTTTGTAAGAGCCAAATACATTCATCAGCACCGGTTCTTCAAACTTTTTACCGCTTTTAGCATCTACTACATTTGTAAAAAGAAGTGCTTTTCCACCGTCTTCTTTTTTAACTTCGGCATATGCCAAATGTGGAATTTCAAGATAAATATCAAGTTCAGTGTCAATTACTGTAAGTTCATCATTTTTTTTTAAAAGTTTTATAGTTTTTTGCATTTTTATAATCTTTGTGGCATTTCATCTTTAAATGCAATTTTTTCTGCACTTTTCAAGAGTTGTAAAGCCCCGTTGTCTATCATTTTCTGAGCAAGTTCTTTGCCTAAGTTTTCACTCTCATTTTTTAATTTTACAACTTTTTCCTGCATAATATTTGTTCCGTCAGGAAAACCTATCATCGTTCTAAAAACAACATTATCACCGTCAATAACAGCATTACATGCAACCGGTGCAGAACATCCCGCTCCGATTTTAGATATAAAATCTCTCTCAATCTGTGTACATGTAAAGGTGTTTTCATCATTTAAACTTACTGCGATTTCTCTCACCTTTTCATTGTCGCTTATAATTTCTATTCCAAGAGCAGCCTGTCCCATAGGTGGTATCATCATATCAAGTGAGAGTTTTTGCGCATAAGGAATGTCTTTAAGCAGATCAAGTCTGTTCAGTCCTATCCATGCCAAAATAATAGCATCGTACTGACCCTCTTTGAGTTTTCTAAGTCTTGTATTTACATTCCCTCGTAAATCTTTTACTTTTAAATCAGGACGTTTTTGCAAAAGCTGCATTCTGCGTCTAAGACTTGTTGTTCCTACAATTGCACCTTTTGGCAAATCATCAAGTGTTGCATAGGTGTGCGATAAAAAAACATCGCTTTGGTCCTGTCTTTGTGTTACAGCAACCAGTTCCAAACCATCTGGTATATATGTCGGGACATCCTTTAAACTGTGTACCGCCAGTTCAGCATTCCCTGCGAGCATTTCATCCTCAAGTTCTTTTGTAAAATGCCCTTTTCCACCTATTAAAGCCAAAGGTTTATCTAGAACTTTATCACCGTTACTCACTATTTTATTAAGTACAACTTCTATTTCAGGATAATTTGCTTCAACTCTTTCTTTGATATGATATGCCTGCCAGAGTGCCAAGTCTGAAACACGTGTTGCTATTGTTAATTTCTTCATTACTTCACTTTCAAGTATTTTTTCTTGGTATTGTCTACTGATCCATCTAAATAAACTGTCGGAGTTCCCCCGACCATAAGGTCATTAGCCACCAATTTGTCATGGTTTAACTGCTTTATTACTGCAGGAGTGTTGATATCTTTAAGTGTAATGTGTGTCCCTTCAGCTTTATTAAACGCAACAAGTATTTTTTGAGCATTTGTTTCCCTTGGGTTGATTTTCACATTATAAAGTTTTAATATTACATCCTTTATACCTTTGTGTTCAGCAGCAACCGCAGCTTTAACCAAAGTTACAGAAGCAGGATGAATACGTGCCAGTGGAAAATGATAATAATAAATCGCATATTTTTGAGGCTCTTTTTTCATATTTTTAATGGCACCCGGCACAAAACCTCTACAAAAAGGACATAGAGGGTCTGAAAATATCACTACTTTATGTCTTGCATCGGCATTGCCGTAAATTAAGTGGCTTTTGGCATAATGTTCAGGTTTAACTTTCGGTTTGACACGTTCAACCAAACTCTCGCCTGTATTGATATCTGTCAAATCTTTTGTAATCATCTCACCGTTTGAGAACCAAATCATTTTTTGCTTTATAAGCTGTTTTGGTTTGTTTTTCAACACAGCTTGAACATCTATAATATAGGCATTCCATTTAGGCAACTGCTTCAAAGCTCTAACTTCTTCTACCTGTACATCAACTGATTTTAATCTAGGATTTTCACTAAATTTATCTTCTAAAAAATCTTCGATTTTTTCACTTGCTGTGCTAGCATAAACAAAACTACTTAAGAGTAGTGTCATGCTCAATAATTTCAACATCAATGACATCTGAATCCTTTTTAATATTATTTTGTTCTTCGAAAGAACTGTTACATTTTCCTGATTTTACATTATAACGGTTAACAATCATACTCGTAAAAACACTAAACTGCATTAAGACACCCAAAATATCTGTTAAAAACCCGGGAATTATAAGCAAAATAGCGCCAATAAGCGTAAAAAGGTTTAATTTTTGGAACTGTTCTAAATCAATACAGTTATAGGAAACTGCCGTCATATTCTCAACTAAATTTTTTCTAAAGTTTACCAATATGGATATACCGATAAAAGCTGTCAATAATATTTCAAAAAATGTTGCGAGTCCACCTATAGCAGAGGAAATCTGTACCGAGACGAGGACTTCTAAAAAAAGATATATTAAAAAATAAATCATCTAAATCAGTTCCATAATTTTATTAAATATTTCTTCACTTTTTATGTCAGTTTTCTCTTTTATAGCTCTGTCGAAAATTTGAACATGACCGTTTGCAAGCTCTTTCCCAATCACTATTGTATATGGAAAACCAATGAGTTCTGCATCTTTCATTTTAAAACCGAAACGCTCTTTTCTGTCATCAAGCATCACTTCCACATTTGCATCCTGGAGTTGTTTATAAAGTTTTTCTCCTGCTTGAACCTGTGCTTCATCTTTAATGTTGCTAATCATAATATTTACCATATACGGCGCAGTTGCTTTTGTCCAAATACAGCCGCTGTCATCATGGTGCTGTTCAATTACAGCCGCAACCATTCTTGAAACACCCATACCGTATGTTCCCATAATAAAGGGCTGTGCTTTGCCGTTTTCATCTAAAAATTCAGCTTTTAAAGCCTCAGAATAGGTCGTTCCAAGCTTAAAAATATGCCCAACTTCAATGCCTTTTGTAAATGAAAGCGTACCCTCTTTACAATGAGGACAAATATCACCCTCATTTACCTCTGCTATATCTTCAAAATATGCTACATCACTCAGGACTGATAAATCAACGCCTATATAATGATAATCTGCCTCATTCGCCCCGCAAATCATATCTTTGGCATCTTTTAAATCGCTGTCTATTACATGTTTTGCCTTGTCTTGATCAAGCGGTCCTATAAAACCTGGCACAAGTCCGATTTCCTTAAGCTCTTCTTCTGTAACATCTACTATGTCAAGCGCTTCTGTTGCATTCACAGCTTTTACTTCTTGAAGGTTATCGCACCCGCGTACAAAGAAAAGAACGATTTCACTTTCATCTTCATAAATAACTCTTTTTGCAATACATTTAATAGTGTAGAAAGGGTCTATTTTAAAAAATTCAGCAAGTTCATCTATGGTTTTTATATCAGGTGTTTTAAATTTATTGAATGTTACTTCAGGAGCCTCAGGAATATGCGAACGTTTGCTTCTTAAAGCCGCTTCTAAATTTGCGCCGTATTCACACTTTGAGCACACGGCAATGGTATCTTCACCGCTGTCTGCCAATACCATCAGCTCTTTAGAACCGCTGCCGCCGATAGCACCGCTGTCAGCTTCTACAATCCTAAAATCAAGACCCAAGCGCGTTAATATTTTTTTATACGCTTCTTCAACCGTGTCAAATTCTCTGTCTAAATCTTCTGTCGTAGCATGAAAAGAGTAGCCGTCTTTCATAATAAATTCACGACCACGCATCAATCCAAAACGAGGACGGGCTTCATCGCGGAATTTTGTCTTAATCTGATAAAGATTCAATGGCAGGTTTTTATATGAAGTCACACGGTTTCGGACTACATCAACCATCATCTCTTCATGCGTAGGACCAAGTACAAATAAGTTGTTTTTTCTGTCGTGAAAACGAAGCAGTTCTTTGCCGAACTTTTCTATTCTTCCGCTTTCCTGCCATAATTCAGCCGGTGTTACAAAAGAGAGTTCGACTTCCTGCGCGCCGATTTTTGTCATCTCTTCATTGATGATGTTTTCTATTTTTTTAATAACTCTTTTTGCAAGAGGCAGATAATTATATAAACCGGCGGCAACCTGTGTTATAAAACCTGCACGTGATAAAAATATATGACTGGGAAGTGTAGCATCAGATGGTGCTTCTTTAGTTGTCGGAATAAACGCTTTACTTCTTCTCAAATTTTAATCCTTTTTTAAATGGTGTTTATATTGGTCGGGAATATTGTCATGCTCATCATTTAAGATGTACTGCATCGCTCCCGTCACTGTGTCACTTTTTGCTTCATGCGAAGCCTTACGCATTTTTTTCGTCATATCGTGCAAAAATCTTTTTATTGCCTGATGTGCCATTTTCTGAGCCTGCTCTTCATACTCTTTTGGAATAAAGCCTTTCTTTACGGCCCTTTGCGTCTCTTCTTTAACGGAGATATCTGCTTTTTTATAGATCTCTTTTATAATCGGTTCCACATTAAGTGCATCCAGCCATTCAAAAAATTCTACGACACCTCGTCCGACTATTCCATGCGCCTGTCGTACATATTGTTCACGTTCTGATTTGTTTGCATCGACTATAGTTTTTATATCATCCACAACAAAAAGATAAATATCTTCTCTGCCGTCTAAATCAATATCTCTTGGAATAGCCAAATCAAACCAAAATCTCTCAAAATCTACATCTTCTATCAAATCATTTGTAATAATCGGATATGCTGCACTCGTAGCGGTAAATATAATATCAAACTCATTGACCGCTTTATCTAAATCTCCAAACTCATACACTTCGGCACGACACTCTTTTGCCAAGGTCTCAGCCTTTTGTTTTGTTCTGTTTGTAATGTATGTTTTTACACCGTCAGAGATGAGATGTTTTGCACATATCTCACTCATTTCACCCACACCGATAACAAGTGCTTTTTTCTCTTCTAAATTTTGTATCTTTTCTTTAATCTGTTTAATCGCCACAGAGGCCACAGAAACCGGTTTTGAAGAGATATCTGTAAGATTTCTTACTTTTGCAGCACATTTAAATGCATGAGAAAGTGCCCGAGACATTTTTTTTGCCGCATAGCCTCTGTCATGGGCAAATTTAAAAGCATCTTTTAGCTGTCCTGCAATTTGTGTCTCACCGACTACCATAGAATTAATAGAGCTCGCAACTGCGAAAAGATGATGAATAGAACTACTGTCATCCACTATTTCAGCTGTTTTTGTTAAAAATTCTGCACTCAAACCGGCTTTAAACGTCAAAAGCTTAATAATATGCTTTGTCGCTTCTTCAATATCGCTGCAACAAACATACAGCTCCATTCTGTTACATGTAGCGAGCATCATCGCTTCACTCACATTAGGCGAGTGTAAAAGTCTTTGCAGGCATGCCTCTTTTTCTTCATCAGTATAAGTAAATTTTTCTCTAAGAGATATATCGCTGTTTTTATGTGACAGACTAACGGTTAAATAATGCATTAATAACTTCTTTTTATCATAGTATCTAAAATGTTGAGTAAATCTTCATCTTCATTCATAGCTTGTTTTGCTTCATCCGAGAGCTGCTTTGCAAGTTTGAAAGATTTTTCTATTGTTTTATGCTCTTGCATTTTTTCCTGCATCCAAAGCAGTTCTTCTGCTGCAGGCTTCTTGGCATGAAGTGAAACAAGCTTTTCTCTCTCTTTATCATCCAATTTTTCATAAAGATAGATATACGGCAGCGTACATTTTCCCTCTACATAATCATTCATTGCAGGCTTTCCAAGTGTTGCTTCATCTGCGGTAATATCAAGAATATCATCAATAATCTGAAAAGAGAGTCCAAGATTTCTGCCGTAAAGTGCATGTTTATCAGCATCTTTTCCACACAAAAGCGCACTTGCTTTTGCAGCCGCTTCAATGAGTGTTGCTGTTTTAAGATAAAGCATATCAAGATAACGCTCTTCATCAGCATTAAAACTCTCTGCCATGTTTACATCCATCATCTCGCCTTTGGAAAGTGCTGTAACTGATGATGCGATTGTTTGTGCTACTTCTTTGTCAAAGGCAACCAGTTCTGTAAATGCTTTAGAATATAAAATATCACCGAGCATTACAGCTGTTTTACTGCCGTCTGTTGCGTTGACAGAAGCTTCACCGCGTCTCGTCATTGCATCATCAATGACATCATCATGCAAAAGTGAAGCCACATGAATAAGCTCAACAATAGCGGCCAGCAAAGGTGCATCTTTATGCTCTGAAGCAATTTTAAGAATAAGCTTTGCCCGAAGTCTTTTACCGCCTTGCAACGTTGCGAATAGACGAGTTACCTCATCATAACCACACTCTTCAATCAGTCTTTTTATTTGTGCTTCTACTCTTTGCATTTATCTCGTCTTTTGTTTGTTTTTTACTATTTCCAATCGTATTTGGTCTTTATCATCGGAGAGATAAAGCACAAACTTGGCAATATTTTTTTTTGCATCAAACTCTTTAAATTTAACCAGTATATAAGGTACATTATAAAAATCTGCGCCGGGAGTTTTTAATTTTACCCGGAAACTTTGATTTTTGTGATTTAAGTACAGTATATTTTGCGCTACCGTTTTATCATACGAGCGCAAAACAACAAGCCCTCCATTTACGTACAAAGTCCATCTAAATTTAAAAAGTCGTTTTTTGTTGTCATATTTTACAAGAATTTTCTTTTGCTCATCCTTTTTGAGTGAAATTTTCTTCACTTCTTGTAAATCATTTGCAAAAAGAGCGGCATTACAGAGCAACACCGCTACAAAAATCTGTAAAATAGACTTCACCGACTATTCGCTTTGTGAGAGAATACTGCCCATAATTTCTACAAAAATACTTTTTTTTGTATCATTGACCTCATCAAGATGGCTCATTTTATATTGTGTAATTGCCGTTTCCAAATCTTCTTCACCCAGTTTTTCTTCAAGCATCAGTTCCATTGTAGCGGCTTTTTCTATAAAATTTTCAAGCTCTTGTCTTACAATATCATTGTTCGCATTAAAAACTACATCCATAAACTTTGATCTTGGAGAACCTCCAAAGATATCTTCTTCATCTTCAAACAGTGCGCTGTAACTCATGTTTTCTTTCCTTTATTTTTAAAATTTATGCGATTATAACAAAGCTTACTTAACTATTTGGGTGCCTACCCCCTCTGATGTAAAAAGTTCAAGTAACATTGAGTGTTCAAGTC
>CAZDEM010000064.1:0-9328 GCA_964504315.1 uncultured Sulfurimonas sp. | reverse complement strand
GAACCGGAAGCGTTGTCTGAAAGACCGCTGAGGACTCTGCCTATTAAGGTCGGAACCACAGGTGATGTCTGAAAGACCACTGAGGACTGACCTTTTTCTCCCCTTAATCTCTTCTATGAAAAAATTATCTTATCTTTATAAAAAATATCTGTGTTAAAATGCTCCCAACTAAGGAGAATACTATGAAAAAAATAATACTAATATTGCTTGCGCTGGCAACAGTTGCCTTTGCAGGTGAATGTAGATATCAGGCACAGCAAATAAATGTTGGATGGGAAGCATATAAAACACCACTCAAAATCGGTGTTGGCGGAACATTTGACAAAGTTGCAATCAAAGTTGCAGATACTAGCTCTAAAAAGTCATTTTTACAGACGAGTACCCTTACAATAGATACCGCTTCAATTAACTCAAAAAACCGTGGGCGTGATGCAAAACTTGTAAAATACTTTTTTGCCGTGCAAGGTGTAAAAAACATTACGGCAAAAGTTGTAGCAGTCAGTGATAAAATCATTAATATAGATATCACAATGAACGGGATAACAAAAACTGTACCGATGAAATTAAACGCTACCGACAAAGTAGAAGCACAAGGGTATATCGACCTAGCCGACTTTAACATGCTAGCGTCTCTTGCCGGTATTAACAAAGCCTGTTTTTCAAAGCACAAGGGAAAAACATGGCAGGATGTTGCAATAAAATTTGAGCTGGAAATACATAAAGACTGTAACTAAAATATCATTTCTAAGACGTCCGTTTATAATTCATTTGCCAAATACAACTACACTTAGAAAACAAAAAGGACTAGCATATGAGTAACAAATTTTTCATCATAACAGTTTTTATAAGTAACATTGCTTTTGGTGCCGTAGTACCAAAAATTGACCTGCAAAGAGTAGTCAACACTAAAAATACAAACAAACTGACTACAAAGATAAGTACACAACTTTTTAACCGTGGGCTTGAAAAACATATTGCCCAAG
Source organism: uncultured Sulfurimonas sp. (assembly GCA_964504315.1). Lineage (GTDB taxonomy): Bacteria > Campylobacterota > Campylobacteria > Campylobacterales > Sulfurimonadaceae > Sulfurimonas. The sequence goes on along the minus strand of CAZDEM010000064.1, from coordinate 8,345 downwards.
CAAAAGTAAAAGATTCACTTGTGCATGACGATGAACTCAATGCTATAATGGCTTACAACATTATCAAAACTATAAAAATAGTAAATGAGAAAGATATTGTTGAGTTTTTAGCACAATCTGCCTTGAGAGGGAAAAAAGTTGATTTAAGCTCATATTCTACGCTTATTTCCTTAGTACAGAAGAGCTCTCAAGCACTTTTAGACAAAGAGACTCTGTTACATATAGAAAAGGTCTCCCTTGAAAATGAAAAGCTCAAAGCAATGAGAGTTGTTTCATAAATGAAGATTAAAAATCCTTTTGAATCAGGACATATAAAAAACTATATTTTGCTTTACGCAAGCGTTGTCGTTATTATGGTTCTGTTTTTCTTTGCTTCAACACTTTTTAATGATGTAAAAAAAGTAGAAAAAAAAAGTTTTAATATAGAGCTTCCTGAAATAAAAAAGCAACAAACAGCTGAAAAAACTGTTCCCAAAGAAGAAAAAAAGTTTAAACTGCTGGATAAAGCCTACTAAAGGTTTTACTCCTTGGTGACTATGTATAACTGTTCATGCCCTAATCGTTTCAAAATATTCATTACACTGACAAAATCTTGGAACTTTGATTCTTTATCACTTCTAAGCACTACCGTTTGGTCTTTTGCAACGGCAGACAATTTTTTTTCCAAAGCTTTTAGATCGACTTTTTCTTTATCAAAGTACATCTCACCTTTTGCATTGACATAGACTGTGACCTCTTTTTTTGTATCCTGCTTCTCTGTTGCTTTTGCTTCTGGTAAATTTACTGGAATAACACCCTGCTTTATAAAAGTTGCCGTTGTAAGTACCATGACTAACAGTACGAGCATAATATCTATAAAAGGGATGACATTTATCTGGTCAAACTTTTTAAAATGCTTTTTACACTTCATGGGCAACATCAAACTTCGTTAAAATTCTTTCAACTTTTCGTAGTACTATGGTATATGCGACAATAGCCGGAATAGCCACAACAAGCCCCATGGCTGTAGCTTTTAGTGCAAGGGCAAGTCCTACCATAATTTTTTTGGCATCCACAGCACCCAAGTCACCCAAAGTATAAAACGTAATCATAATACCAATAACTGTACCAAGCAAGCCTATATATGGAGCATTTGCTCCTATAGCACTGATAACATTAATATTATCCGTCAAATCAAGTTCTAAATTATCTCTATGTTCATAATCATCTATTCGTACACTCTTATAAAACATCATTCTTTCAATAAATAGCCATAAAGTGACAATACTCATAAGTATCAAAGTCCCCATAACACCATAATCGAGTGCCTGTTCTGCATATGCCATAAAATCATTTGTTATTTGCATTTATTTTCCTGTTTGTTTTTTAAATTTTAACTGTACTGTTGTGCCGATATTTTTTGATGATTCAAATATCAACTCTATATTATTTCTTTCACAAAACCTCTTCACAAGATTTAGACCTATACCAAAACCCTGCATATTTTTATTTGACTGGTAATAATTGTCAAATATACGGATAAGTTCTACCTCATCCATACCTAACCCATAATCTTTTATTGTAATTGAACTGTTTTTCACTTCTATATCTATATTTTTTGAAGTATCTGAGTATTTTACCCCATTATCAATAATATTGTCAATTACTTTACTTAGGCCTTTTTTATCGCCAAAAATATGCATTTCTTCCAGCGAAAGACTAAAGTTCATTTGAGGATATATTTTTTTTACAAATGCCACTCTTTGTTCAACCAGCTTATCAACAAAAAAGTCCTCTTTTATATTCTGATTCGTCTGCATTTTAATCAAATAATCAAGCTCGTTATAGCGCTCCTTTAGCATTATACAGGCAGAGTCAATACGTCCAATTCGTTTAAGTATTTTTTCATCATCGCAGTTTTTACTTAAAAGCTGTGTGTTTGTCGTAATTGTGCTGATGGGAAGATTCAATTCATGCAGGGTCTCTTTTGAAAGATTTTGCAAATCATGCACATATTCAGCCAAAGGGTCAACTGCAAGTTTAGAGATAAATACTCCTGAAAGAATAACAAAACAAAGGACAATCAAAGCAAACAGATACATATTTTCTACATGTAACACATTTACAAAATAATACGCAAGCAGTAAAAAACCTGCAACAGTAAAAAAATAATAAATAAATATATTGATACGAAGACTACGAAACAAGTTTATATCCGATTCCGCGTATATTGTCTATGCTCATTGTCGGAAGCAGCTGTTTGAGTCTGTTTATATAAACCCGTATAGCTCCATCGCTTCCCCCTCCATCCGCAGTTGTCCACAACTCTTCATATATCAGCTCTTTTGGCACAGGTGAATTACTATGATTCATCAACAATACTAAAAGCTCATACTCTTTTTTTGAAAGTTCCAAAGCTTTTTCATTATAATAAATACATTTGTGAACTTTGTCATGGCACAGCTCACCAACGCACTCAGCCTCTTTTTCCTTGCTTCTTTTCATAAGAGCCTGCATACGCAGTAGAAGTTCGGTATTGTCAAACGGTTTTGTTAAAAAGTCATCACAGCCGCTTACAAAACCGCGCTGGAGCATCTCTTTTTCTTTATGGGAAGTTAAAAATATTGCAGGGGTGTTATCCTCGGCACCTCTTAAGTCACCAAGGAGTGATATACCGTCTATAAGAGGTACGTTAATGTCTAAAAGGTAGATGTCAAACTTGTTATCATATGTCGCATCAAGTGCATCCTGTCCATTTGGGAAATGGAGCACATCATGTCCCTCTTCCTCAAGTAAATCTACCAAAGTCTCTCCAAAAAGGAGGTCATCTTCGAGCAGGAGTATTTTAATCGACACTCTCTATAGCCCACCCAATCACTTCACCTGCATACATCGGCACAACGCCTGCATAATTTTCAGGAACCAAGAATGGTCTTTTCTCCAGCGTTACTTCTTTAAATTCAGGACAAATTCCATAAATATTTTGGGCATTGTCACTTACAAAAGCCTGTAGGTTATCAAGTTTGTCAAACTGCTCAAAAATTTCTACAAGAAGTTGCAATGAAATTGGCGCCGTAAAAATACCTGCCGCACAACCGCACGACTCTTTTTTGTGTTGCGGATGCGGAGCAGAGTCTGAGCCGAACATTACTTTTGGATGAGCTTCAAGCGCTACACTTAAGAGTGCGTCCAAATCTTCGGGTCTTTTTGCAATCGGTTTACAAAAAAGATGCGGACGCATAAGCCCTCCGATAACATCATCAAGTGTCAACAGAAGATGATGCACGGTAATCGTCGCATACAAATTTGGATATTTATCCAGCATTGCAACAGCTTCTTTGGTTGTGATATGCTCCATAATAATTTTCAAATCAGGAAAATTCTGTGCCAAAAGCTCATAAATACTCATAAATTCAGCTTCTCTGTCCATTACAAAGCCATCTGTCTCGCCATGCACACATAAAGGAATACCTAAGTTGCTCATTGTTTCTAAAGTTGTACGCATCTCTTCAATATCAAAAGAGCTGACACCTTCCTCTGAGTTTGTAGTAATTCCTGCAGGATAAAGCTTAATAGCTGTTATTTCATCCACTATACTTTCTAAAAATGCTTTGTCATAGTTTTTATAAAAAAGTGTCATATATGGTTCAAAATAATCATTTGGAACCGCTGCCATAATACGTTCTCTATATGCTAAAAGATCTTCTCTAGTTTCAACAGGAGGTACAAGGTTAGGCATTACAATAGCCCCGCTGTAAGTATAGGCAGTTAATGGTGCTACATTTTCAAGCATTACACCGTCACGAAGATGCAGGTGCATATCCAAAGGCATTAAAAGTGTATGAGTTTTCATCGAAATTTCCTTCATTTTATAAATAGACTTCTTGCAAGAAGTCTATCCAGACATTATAGCAAAATCGTTGTTAAATACCCCATAAATATACATCACTAACAGTGATAAGCATACCGATAAGAGCCAATGATTTGTATAAATGACTGATTTTTACAAACGGTTTTCCATCTATAAAAATACCAAGCTGCACCGCAGATACCAAAAGTGAGGAAAGAACAAGAAAGAGGTAAGAGGCAAGCAAAACAACATACCATGTTTTATGCGTAAAACCATATACCAGCAAAGCAACGATTGCAGCAAAAACAATACTGTTTTGAATATTCATATTTAAATTTGACTCTTCTTCTTTTTTATAAACTCGGGCTATTTTAAAATATAAAAAAGCAAGAAAAAGCATAGTGTAGTAAAACATTGGCAGAACTCCGTAATTTTTACAAGAATTCTACCTAATTAAGATTAACTAATCTTTATTATAAGCTTTTTTGTCCCGTACTTATCAAATCATTAATCGCTGTTTCATAATGTTTTGCTGCTTCTTTGTCGGTTGATTCAAAACGTGTGACTAAAACCGGCGTGGTATTACTCGCACGTACAAGCCCCCAGCCTTTTTCAAAGTTAATGCGCACGCCGTCTACGTCTATAATATTTTTTATTACAGGAAAATCTGCCGGTGGATTTTGAAGCAGTTCTTTTACTTTGTCTATGATTTTAAATTTTTCTTCTTCTGTCGTTTGTACTTTTATCTCTTCAGTCGAGTAGACTTTTGGGAGTTTTGCAAGTTCTGCATCTAAATCTATACCATCTTTTATTAGTTCTAACATTCTGAGTGTTGCATAAATCGCATCATCATATCCGAAATAGCGGTTTTTAAAAAAAACATGTCCACTGACTTCACAAGCCAAATCTGCATCTATCTCTTTCATCTTTACTTTGAGGTTTGAATGTCCTGTTTTATACATAACGGCTTTGGCACCGCGACGTTCAAGCTCATCATACATAACCTGTGAGCATTTTACCTCACCCACAACAGTAGGCTTATCCATCTTCATGGCAAACAAAAGCGCCATCATATCGCCTTTGATATTGTTATTATGTGTAAGCACTGCTATACGGTCTGCGTCGCCGTCATAGGCAAAGGCAATATCACCCTCTTCTTCAAGCAGAGCTTTTACATCCGCAAGATTCTTTTCTACTGAAGGGTCCGGGTGATGATTTGGAAATGTTCCGTCGGGCTCAACATAAAGCCCTTTTGTATTGAGTTGTAACTTTTCAAAAATCTCCGGTAATACAACTCCGCCTACACCGTTTCCACAGTCATAGACTATTTTTATCTCCATACCTTTGAGATGAGAAAATTCATTGACTAAGAAGTCGATATAACGCTCTTTGGCATTGATTTTTTTCACATTTCGTTCTGCTTTGGCTGGCATATCCATCGCTTCACACTCACGACCGAGTGCATAAATATCTTCCCCGAAAAACGGTGCTTTATCTACTGTGATCTTAAATCCGTTGTACTCGCTTGGATTATGTGAGCCTGTTATCATCACCGAAGCAGAAGGTGTAATGCCCTCCCACTCCTGATAATTTGTAAAATAGTTCACAGGTGTAGGCACAAGTCCCATATCCAACACTTTTTTTCCGCCGGCATTTAACCCTTGTACCAGATATTCAAAAAGAATCGGTGAATGACTTCTTGCATCATAGCCTACGCCAACATATTCACCGTCTATTTTCGATGCAAGAACGTAGCCTATTTTCGTAACACTCTCTTCATTCAACTCTTTTTCATATATTCCGCGTATGTCGTATTCTCTATAGATGCTCAATTATTCAGCCTTGTAAGATTATTGAGCGAATTTTACAAAAATCTTGGTTAAGCTTTGCTTCTTTGGCTATGTTTTTATATCAAGCTTTTTATAATCATCTTTACTAAACATCTCTTTGAGTATGCGTTGCCCATCTTCTTTTGACAAATCTGCTATAGATTTCTTTCCGTCATATCCGACGCTCTGCAAAAAATGTTGAAACTCTTGAAAATTGGAAACTATCTTATTTATTGTCTCATCTACACCTGTTTGCTCACTGTTTACATGTAACGCTATCTCTTTTAAATTTTGTGCTATCTCTTTTTTAATCTCTTTGACTTCATCGTTGGAGAGCTTTTTTGTATATAGGTTTCTTATTACACTGTTTGAAGATATATTCATATTTTTCTCCTTCTATGATTTTTTTCTGCAAGCATCGCTTCCGATAAGTGATACAAATGCTTTAGCTATTACTATCGGTTTTTAGGTGGAATATCTTAATTATTTACTGTATTTATCTAAATTTGATAATTTATTTGGTTATTTTAAAAAAACCTGATATACTGTTGCCAAGTGAAAGATGAGGCGTGAATTCATCTTTAGTGTGATTTTTGATCTATGTGTTAAAACCTCCTAAAGACTCTCCCAATTTTTTGACAAATTTATATACAAGGCTATACAATGGCAGAATTACAAGACGGTAAAGTTAAATGGTTTAACGACGAAAAAGGTTATGGTTTCATAGAGCAAGACAATGGTGGAAAGGATGTATTCGTACATTTCCGTCAAGTAAATAATAATGGTGGTGGACGTGTTTCACTTGCTGAAGGTCAAAGAGTAACTTTCGAAGTTGGTGAAGGTCAAAAAGGCCCACAAGCTGAGAACGTAACTCCACTTTAGTAGTTAACTTCACACTCTTTATACAGGCTTTTATGCCTGTATAATTTTTCTATCTTTTTAAAACTTCCAAGCACTCATTTACAATTTGCAACTCTTCATTTGTTTTTACAACCAATGATTTTATATTTTTCAATATTTTATTATTCATAACCCTTTCTCGTACATAAGAAGAATTTTCTCCTATACCGCCGCTAAATACAACGGCATCTACATCTTCAAGTACAATCATGTATGCACCTATATATTTTTGAATACGGCGTACCATAATGTCCAATGCCAATTTTGTTCTCTCGTCTTTGTGATTTTGTATATTTCTTACATCATTTTCACCGCATAAACCGAGCAGTCCTGATTTTTTGTTGAGTATAGTATCGACCTCATCAGCACTCAAATTCAGCTCATTTTGCATAAATAACACAATTGCAGGGTCAATATCGCCGCATCTTGTACCCATAACAAGCCCTTCAAGCGGAGTAAAGCCCATAGAAGTATCACAGCTTTTTCCGTTTTTAATTGCGCAGGCACTCGCCCCGTTGCCGAGATGCAGTGTGATGATATTGGTCTCTTGTACTTTTTTATTTAACAGTGCTGCCGCTTCTTGCAGTAAATAGGCATGGGATGTTCCGTGAAAACCGTAACGGCGAATCTGATTTTTTTCATACATCTCATAAGGCAATGCATACACAAATGCCTCTTTTGGAAGTGTTGTATGAAAAGCTGTATCAAAAACAGCTATTTGTACAATATCGGGTGCTTTTTGACGGACGACTTTTATACCTTCGAGATTTGCCGGATTATGCAGAGGTGCCAAAGGAATCAAATCTTTTATTGCTTCCATTACCGCATCATCTATCAATACAGAATTTCTGAATTTCTCGCCGCCGTGAACGACTCTGTGTCCTACCGCGTCAATCTCTGCGAAGTTTACATGTAAACTCTCTATGGCCTCAAAATGATTTTTTACAGAGGAGTTCGGCTCGCCGATATGTTCTACCAGTTTATTTATTATCACTCTGCCGCTTGGCATTTCAAAGAGTTTAAACTTCAATGAAGAACTGCCTGCATTTATCACAGCAATTTTCATTCATTTTCTCCCGCCTGAATGGCTGTAATCGCCACGGTATTGACGATGTCTTCTACCAGACAGCCTCTACTCAAATCATTGACCGGTTTTTTGAGTCCCTGCAGAACAGGTCCGATAGCAATCGCACCGCTGGAACGCTGTACAGCTTTATAGGTATTATTGCCTGTATTTAAATCAGGGAATATAAATACCGTTGCCTCTCCTGCTACTTTTGAGTTTGGCAGTTTGATTTTTGCGACTTCTTTGTCTATTGCCGCATCATATTGTATAGGTCCTTCTACAAGCAGATCCGGTCTTTTTTGCTGAACTATTTTTGTCGCTTCTCTGACTTTGTCCACATCTGAGCCGTGCCCGCTCTCTCCTGTCGAGTAGGAAAGCATAGCAATTTTTGGGTCAATTTCAAACATTTTGGCACTCTGTGCAGAAGCGATAGCAATTTCGGCAAGTCTCTGAGCATCAGGGTCCTGATTGAGCGCACAATCGCCGTAAACAAGCACTTTTGTTTTTAAACACATAAAAAAGACGCTCGATACAACAGAAAAACCGGGTTTGGTTTTTATAATCTGCAAGGCAGGACGAATGGTATCTGCCGTTGCATGGATAGCACCGCTGACCATACCATCGGCATAACCCAAATAAACCATCATCGTACCAAAGTAGTTTACATGTAACATTGCATCTTTTGCAGCGTCTTTTGTCAGACCTTTGTGTTTTCTCAACT
>CAZDEM010000063.1:0-9486 GCA_964504315.1 uncultured Sulfurimonas sp. | reverse complement strand
TTTTACAATATTAAATTTTTCCTGATTATAGGAAATACTTTTTAGCAGCATGTTGTCTATATACTGTGTAATTTCTTTCAGCGATTTATCCAAATGTATTTTTGCCTCTTTTCCAAGCTTTGGATTTTTAGTCTTTATATAGTATTCGTGTGCGGCATTGTTAAACTTATCTGTTAAATTTGAGAGTCTCTTTAAATCATTCAAATATTCTTTTTCATTTCCAAGTAAAAATCTGTCTGTTAAATTATATTTGTAAATCATTTTTAATTTATCAATTTCTTGATGAAGCTGCGTACTTTTTCCATTGAATTGGATTAATGCTAATTCTAGATCATTTTTATTAAGTTTTGTAAGTGTTTTAATAATATTTTTCTGTTTATTTAAATTATTTACCTTATCGAAAGAGAGTTGCTGCTCAAATGTAAGTAAAAGAGCAAAAAAAACGACGAAAAAAATAAAAAGCAGATAAATTTTCAGATGTTCAAAAATTCTCTTAATAGAATATTTCATGGTATGGTTTTCCTAATAATGTTATAATAACTGACTATTCTATATCGGCAGTAATTAATATATGCTTAATAAAAAGAAGTTTCATTGAATTTAGAAAATTATTTTATATCAAATTTTAACAGTAAATACATTGGTGATGATGGTGCGCTTATAGGCAATACAGTCTATTCCAAAGATGCATTTTTTGAAAATGTACATTTTAAACGCAAATGGATGAGCTGTTTTGAAATTGCACAAAAAGCGATGCTTGTAAATATTTCTGATGCCGTGGCTATGAATGCAAGACCGAAATACGCACTGCTAAGCGTTGCAATGCCGAAAAATATGACAAAAAATGAAATGCAGGCATTGGCAGAAGGGTTTAAACAGACAGCTCAGAAATATAATATTGAAATTATAGGCGGTGATACAATCAGTAACACTAAATTGGACATAACAGTGACAATTGTTTCTGAAACATCAAGACCTCTTCTCCGTTCAAAAGTCAGACAAAATTATCTTTTTGCGTATACAGGTATTCTTGGCAATTCGGCAAAAGATTTAAAAAAATTGCAAAATTTGGGAAAAATTCATAAAAAATCAAAATTTGTCCATATACAATTAAGAGATAAATTTGTAAGTAAGAGTATAAGAATTTTAAAAGCCGGTATGGATATATCAGACGGTTTATATAGTGATTTGGATAAAATGGCGTCATTAAACAGAATAGGCGTGAAGTTTATAAAAAAAATGTCTAAGCATGTTGCATGTAGCGGAGAAGAGTATGAAATGCTGGTTGCTTTTGATGCCAGAGATACAAAAAAACTACGTATGCATGCTAAACAAAGCAGGACGAAACTTACAATTTTTGCAAAAGCTGCAAGAAATAGATACATAAACAGATGTAAAGCACATCATTTTTAAGGAATATAAAAAATATGGACAGATTTTATTCACTTGCACATGCAAGTATTGATTTTCATTTTAAACAAACTCCCCGTGATTTTGTGGTTGAAGAAATACCATTATATGAGTTTTCAGGAGAAGGGGAACATTTAATACTGCAGGTAAGAAAGAAAAACCTCTCTACAAATGAGATGGTAGGTCAAATTGCACGTTATTTGGGCATTAAAAATAAAGAAATAGGTTATGCAGGGCTCAAAGATAAAAATGCAATGACGGTTCAGTACATCTCTTTGCATAAAAAACATGAAGAGGCTTTGGAAAATTTTAATTTTGACGGTATTAAAATACTCTCAAAAACATACCATAATAATAAACTCAGAATAGGGCACCTAAAAGGCAACCGTTTTTATATAAAACTCAAAAAAGTCAATCCTACAAGTGCTGAGAAAATTGATGAAGCATTAAAAAATATAAAAAAATTCGGCATGCCGAATTTTTTCGGGTATCAGAGATTCGGAAATGACGGCGATAATCATATTCTTGGAGAAAAACTGGCAAAAGGAGAGGCAAGGGAGCGCAATCCAAGAGTGAAACGACTGCTTATAAATGCCTATCAGAGTCATCTGTTTAATCTTTGGCTCTCAAGAAGACTCGAAATTAATACACTTGTGAACAGTTTTAAGGTTGAGGAAATTGAGAGTTTGTTAAATATGCCAAATGAAGAAGTCAAAAAGATGAAAGAACAAAAACATCCTTTTAAACTTATCAGCGGTGATGTCATGGAACATTACCCGCATGGAAGACTTTTTGATTTTGAAGGCGAGGAAGAAGATTTAAAAAGATTTTATGAGCGTGATATTTCTCCTACAGGTCTTTTATGCGGAAAAAAAGTTCGTCATGCAACATCAACTGCGAGAGATATTGAAAAAGATTATGATGATGAAATCAATGCAGACGGAGCAAGACGCTATGCCTGGGTGTTCCCTACAGAAATAGAAGGGCGTTTCAACAAGCAAGAGGCACAGTATGAAATGAATTTTACACTCCCTAAAGGTTCTTATGCCACAGTTTTAATCGAAGAAATTGCCAAAAGGAAAATAAATGAATAAAAGACACATCACATCAGCAATATCGCAAACATTCGGCAAGTTTGCAAATAAAGAGTTTCCATATTGGTTTCAAAAAATAATAAACTATTCATATGTAAAACTAATGGGACTTGATATGAGCGAGTTTCATGATCCGAGCACGTATAAGAGTCTGAATGCTCTATTTACAAGAAAATTAAAAGAACCGAGAAAATTTTCTCTTGATGCGGAAGTTTTTATTTCTCCATGTGATTCTCTTATTACACAATGCGGCAGACTTATTAAAGATTATGCTCTTCAAATTAAAGGTATGCGCTATAAAACTGATGATTTTCTTGGAAAAAATTTTACACAGGAAGAAAAAGATTATGTGCATAACGGGGAATTTATAAATTTTTACCTTTCTCCAAAAGATTATCACAGGTATCACATTCCGATGAACCTGCAGGTGCTCAAAGCTGTGCATATTCCAGGAAAATTTTATCCGGTCAATATTCCTTCATTAAAGAAGCGGTTAAATCTTTTTATAGAAAATGAGAGAGTTGTATTGTTGTGTCAAACACAGGAGGGCAAGAAATTTTATATGGTCCTTGTCAGTGCATTAAATGTTGGAGTAATGAAAGTAAGCTTTGCACCGCGTATACAGACAAATGCAAATGTAGAAAATGAGCAAGTTTATGAGTTTGAAAACTTGTATTTGGACAAAGGTGATGACTTCGGCTGTTTTGAAATGGGCTCTACTATTGTTATATTGGCACAAAAAGATATGTTGGAACTTTTAGTGAAAGAAAATGATACAGTGAAGTTTGGAAATACAGTGGCAAAATATAACTCTAAATAATATTTTTTATTTGTGTTACCAATGTACCCATATATGCACATATCTTTTACTTTTCTTAAATAATTGATTTAAATCAATAGTTTATACTTTTTAGAGTGCTATTATTAAAACGTTAGTAAATATCTTGAGAACATTGCAAAGTGTTTTAACTACTTTTTAAATTAGTGAGGAGAAAATATGTCACTTTCAAGAAGAGAATTTCTTAAAAGTTCAGCGGCAGCTTCTGCAGCAGCAGCTATTGGTATGACTGTACCAGCAGAACTTGATGCAGCAGCAGCGAAAGCTGAAAATAGTTGGAGATGGGACAAGGCAGCTTGTCGTTTCTGTGGTACCGGGTGCGGGATTATGCTTGCAACCACGGGAGATGGTAAAGACAGAAAAATTGTTGCAGTTAAAGGGGATCCTGCTGCACCGGTTAATCGTGGTTTAAACTGTATTAAGGGTTACTTTAATGCTAAAATTATGTATGGTGCGGACAGACTTACGCAGCCTCTGCTTCGTGTAAACGACAAAGGTGAGTTTGATAAAAAAGGTAAATTTGCACCGATTACTTGGAAAAGAGCTTATGATGAAATGGAAAAAAACATCAGAAAAGCACTTAAAGAAAAAGGGCCTGAAGGTGTAGCAGTATTTGCATCTGGTCAATATACTATCATGGAAGGGTATGCTGCCCAAAAAATGATGAAAGCAGGATTCCGTTCAAACGCAATTGATCCAAATGCTCGTCACTGTATGGCATCTGCGGTTGTCGGTTTTTACCAGACTTTTGGTATAGATGAACCATCTGGTTGTTATGATGATATCGAATTGACTGATACAATCGTAACATGGGGTTCAAATATGGCGGAAATGCACCCGATTTTGTGGTCTCGTGTAACTGACAGAAAACTTTCAGATCCTGATCGTGTAAAAGTTGTAAATATTCAGACTTATACACACCGTACTTGTGATTTAGGTGATTTTAATATCATCTTTAGACCAAATACCGACCTTGCATTATGGAATTATCTTGCTCGCGAGATCGTTTATAATCATCCAGAAGCAATTGACTGGGATTTCATCAAGAAAAATATTATATTCGCAGCTGGTCCTGTAAATATCGGTTATGGTTTCAGACGTGCAGGTGAAAAATCTGTTACTCCTGTAAGACCTGACGGTAGTGCCGGAAAATATGACGCTAAAGAGATGGAAATCTACAACAAAGAGATGAGTAAAGTTGTTTCTCCGCTCGAAGGCCCTGCATTAAAGCCATACGGTTATAATGCTGGTGATGTAATGAAAAATACTCCAGGTACTTTAGCACACCATGAAATTACTTTTGAAGATTATAAAAAGTCTTTAGCTCCATATACACTGGAATATACTGCAGAACTCTGTAAAGGTGATCCGGAAGAGTCTCTTGACAGCTTCAAGAAAAAGCTTCAAGACTTAGCGGCACTTTATATTGAAAAAGACAGAAAAGTTGTAAGTTTCTGGACAATGGGTATGAATCAACATACACGTGGTACATGGGATAATACACTTTCATACAATGTTCACTTTATGTTAAACAAACAAGCTCGCCCAGGTTCGGGAGCATTCTCATTAACTGGTCAGCCTTCGGCTTGTGGTACTGCTCGTGAAGTTGGTACATTTGCACACAGACTTCCAGCGGATTTAATGGTTAAGAACCCTAAACACCGTGCTATTGCTGAGAAAAAATGGATGATTCCGTCTGGAACACTTAATCCTGTTGGAAATCAGCATATTATGAAAATTCACAGAGATATTGAAGATGGTGTTGTTAAATTTGCATGGGTAAATGTTTGTAATGCTTACCAAGATTCTGCAAATGCAAAACACTGGATTAAAGCTGCTCGTGAGATGGACAACTTCATTGTAACATCTGATGGTTATCCTGGTATATCTGCAATGGTATCTGATTTGATTTTACCATCTGCTATGATTTATGAAAAATGGGGAGCTTACGGAAATGCTGAACGTCGTTCACAACACTGGAGACAGCAAGTTCTTCCTGTAGGTGATGCGATGAGTGATACTTGGCAATGGGTTGAACTCTCAAAAAGATTTACTGTAGATGATTTATGGGGACCTTATACTCTTAGAAACGGTAAAAAACTTGCTGATGTAAGAGAAAAAGCTTATGCTATGGGTTATAAACCTGATACAACTATGTATGAAATTCTTTATGCAAATGAAAGAGGAAAATCATATAAAATAAATATGGATTCTTTCCCTCAACAAGGGTATGATAACTCTGAATGTAACGGTGATGCAAGAAATGTTGTCGGCACTGATGGAAAAGTTTTCAAAGGCTATGGTTTTATGATTCACCAGTATCTTTGGGAAGAGTATGCATCATTTGGTCGCGGTCATGGTCATGACTTGGCAGATTTTGTTACATATCATAAAGTTCGTGGACTTAAATGGCCGGTTGTTAATGGTAAAGAGACTGCATGGAGATTTAATGTTAAATTTGACCCGTATGCAGCGAAACATGCAAAAGAAAACGGTAGAGGCAGTGAGTTTGCATTCTACGGACCACTTGCTAAAGCATTACCTTTTGGTAACTTAACAGGGGTAACAGATAAAAAGAAAAAACCATTGACAGACAAAGCAAAAATCTTTGCTCGCCCATATATGGATCCACCGGAAATGCCGGATGAAACATATGACTTATGGTTATGTACAGGACGTGTGCTTGAACACTGGCACTCTGGAACTATGACTATGCGTGTACCAGAGTTGTATCGTGCAGTACCGGAAGCACTTGTATACATGAATCCTAAAGCGGCACAGGAGAGAGGACTTAAAGATAATGACTTATGTTGGGTTGAATCTCGCCGCGGTAGAGTAAGAGCTCGTGTTGAGACTCGTGGACGTAACAGACCGCCAAAACCGTTAGTATTTGTACCTTGGTTTGATGAACGTGTCTTTATTAATAAAGTCACTTTGGATGCAACTTGTCCAATGTCAAAACAGACAGATTATAAAAAATGTGCTGTTAAAATATATAAAGCGTAAGTAAAAAAAGAATAAATAATGAAAAAAGAAGCTCTTAGCGACAGAAGAAAATTTATCTTAAATATGGCTAGAGGTGTTGGCTATGCAGCGATTGGCGGTTTTTTGTGGAGTGCGTATCTTGATGATGCGAAGGCTTCGCCGCTTATACTGCGCCCGCCTGCAGCTATACCTGAAGAGGATTTTCTTAAGACTTGTATCAAATGCGGATTATGTGTAGAAGCATGCCCATATGATACATTGATGCTGGCAAAACCTGGAGATCACAGACCGATAGGAACGCCGTTTTTTACGCCGAGAGAGACACCATGTTATATGTGTGAAGATATTCCGTGCGTTCCTGTTTGTCCAAGCGGGGCATTAGATGAACCTAGTGTAACTGTAAATGGGCAGTTAGATATAAATACTGCTGATATGGGTTTGGCAGTTATTGATGAAAACAGTTGTATCGCTTTTTGGGGAATTCAATGTGATGCATGTTATAGAGCCTGTCCTATTTTAGGAGAGGCCATAACTGTAGAATATTCCAAAAATGAGAGGACCGGAAAACACGCATTTATGAAACCGGTAGTCCACGCTGATGCGTGTACCGGCTGTGGAATGTGTGAAAATGCATGTGTGACTGAAAAGCCGGCTATATTTATACTTCCTCGTGAAGTTGCAATGGGTAAAGCCGGAAGTCATTACATTAAAGGCTGGGATAAAAAGGATGAAGCAAGATTAAAAGATGCTCATGCGATTCATACCACGACAAATGTAAGTAGAAAAAAAGCAGTTGATAAACTAAACAGCGGCTTGGAAGGCTTGTTAGATGAGTAAACTATGGAATAACTATAGATATCTTATTTTAAGAAGATTTACACAAATCACAATATTGATTCTGTTTTTCGGTGCAAATGCCTGGGGTTGGAAAATACTCACTGGAAATCTTAGCTCATCAGAAATATTTGGTGTAATTCCGATGAGTGATCCTTATGCAGTAATGCAAATGGTTGCAGCCGGTGCTGTAGTGGCAACTGATATACTTATAGGTGTGGCAGTGGTGACTCTGTTTTATTTTATAATAGGCGGAAGAGCATTTTGTTCTTGGGTTTGTCCTATTAATATGGTAACAGATAGTGCAAATTATCTCAGACGTGTATTTGATATAGATAGAGCACAAAAAACAAAACAGCCAATTACAAGAAATGTAAGATATTGGATTCTAGGGTTAAGTTTACTGGTTTCAGCTTTTATGGGCATAGCAGCTTTTGAATTTGTATCTCCGATTTCAATGATGCATAGAGGTATTGTTTTTGGTATGGGCTTTGGCTGGGCAGCCATCGCTTTAATATTTCTTTTTGATTTGTTTGTTTTAAAAAATGGTTGGTGCGGACATGTATGCCCGCTTGGTGGATTTTATTCACTGTTAGGAAAGTTTAGTTTTATTAGAGTACATCACTTGGAAGAAAACTGTACACTTTGTATGAAGTGTAAAGTAGTTTGTCCGGAGAAACAGGTGCTGCATATGATTGGTAAAGAGTCACTTCCTGTACTCTCAGGAGAGTGTACAAATTGTGCCAGATGTATTGAAGTATGTGATGATGATGCTTTAAGATTCTCGATAAGAGATTTTATTCAAAATAAAAAAATGGGAGAGTAAAATGAAAATTTTAACAAAAGTTACAATTGGCTTAGCAGCAGCAACTTTGTTGTTGGTAGGTTGTAATGGTGCTAATACACAAACTGGTGCCGAAAATAAGGTAAATACGAAGCCTATTATTGATGAAAGTCAGTTAGGTTACAGAGGAACTACTGACCTCTTAAACGAAGATGTTGTTCCACCAAGTGTGCAATATCATTCAGCTGCACCTGGTACTTCTAAAAAAATTGCCAGAGCGTTTCAGGATGCTCCGCCGATGATTCCACATAGCGTAGAGGGCTTAATCCCTATTACAAAAGGGAACAACGCATGTCTTGGATGTCATATGCCTGATGTTGCATCATCAATGGGGGCAACGCCGATTCCAGTTTCACACTTTACAAACTTTAGACCGCATACAGCAGTCGAAGGTGATGAAATTTTAAAAAATGGAAAAATTATTAAAAATACTTCATCTGAAACACTTTCAAATGTTTCTATTAAAGTTGACAAAGGTGAACAAAAACTATATGCTGGTAGATACAACTGTACGCAGTGTCACGCACCACAGGCAACAAATCAGTTGGTTGACCAATGTAGATTTAAAGCTGTTTACACAGATCAAAATGGTGATAAAAAGTCATCATGGGATCAGTCAAAATGGTTAAAAGATATCAACACGCAAAAAACTCTTAAATAAGATGGAAAGAAGAGAGCTATTTAGCTTTCTTTCTTCCTCTGTTAAAGAGGCTGCAAGAGAGAATAAAAATGATGAAGTTATTGTAAGACCGCCATATTATAATGATATAAATGCTTTTGCCACAGAGTGTCAAAATTGTGAAGCACAGTGTGCTTCTTTGTGTCAAGAGCAGATTATCATAATAGGTGAGGACAAAACACCGTATTTGGATTTTAGTAAAAGAGGCTGTACTTATTGTGATGAGTGTGCTGTTGCCTGTCCGAGTGATGTTCTTTTAGTGGAAAATAAAAGTAAAATATATGCTGATATAGTGATAAATAAAGATAAATGTTTAAGTTGGCAGGGTGTTATGTGCTTTTCTTGTAAAGATCCCTGCCTGGAAGATGCCATAGATTTTAAGGCAATGTTTATGCCCGAAATAAATGACAAATGCACAAGTTGCGGTTTCTGTATAGGCAGATGCCCGGCAGAAGCAATAGATATTGTAAAGGTAAGTTAATGAAATATGTTTTTTTTCTGCTTATGATGATTCCGAGCATCTATGCAAAAGGTTTAATCAAGCCGGAGTATATTTATACGATTTCATCAGGTTTAGTGACAGATATTTTATATGATAAACAAAAACTTTACTGTGCTGCTGATGATGGAAAAATAGAAATTTTTGATACAAAAAATAAAAAAAACATCAAAACTATAAAATTAGATAAAATTAAAGATTTTATGGGTGATGAAATAGATTCAAAAGTTTTTTCAATAGAAAAACTCAATGATTCGTTGCTTATACTCTCTCAAGATAATGGCGGTTACAGCAGGGTACATA